>NZ_JBEYXP010000008.1:0-158113 GCF_040704615.1 Streptomyces sp. NPDC046862
AGGCTGGAAGCCCCGCGAGAGGGCCGGCCTCTCGCCGTAGTCATGGCCTCGATGGACGCCATGAGCGGCCGCGAGTTCGAGGAGAACGGCGCCGAGTTGCTGCGCCGCGACGGCTGCGCAAGCGTCGTCGTCCAAGGCGCAGGCAGGGACCGTGGAGTCGACATCACCGGTCTCACGCCCGACGGAAGGCGCCTCGCCGTTCAGTGCAAGAGGTTCGCGCCCCACATCTCCATCACCAGCCCCGAGGTCCAGAAGTTCATCGGGGCAGCCAGGGTGCTGCACAACTCGGAGGTGGCCATCTTCGTGGCGACCTGCCCCTTCACACGGGACGCCCTGAACATCGCGGCCGACGGTGGAATCACCGCCGTACATCGTGGGCTGCTTGAAGAGTGGAGCGCCGGGGCAGCACTGAGCATCCTGCAGTAATCACGACAGAACGCAGAAACGCCCGAAGCCGCAAGAGATAGTTGCGGCTTCGGGCCTCCGCCATGCTAGGTGACGGACCTCCCCGAAGGAGGCCAGTCACCTCACCGCAACTCCTCCGGCAACGTCCGATCCGCGTTCACCTTCTGCACCCGCTCCAACTCCCCCCACACCACGTACCGGTACGTGGACGTGTACACAGGCGTGCAGGTCGTCAGCGTGATGTAGTGGCCCGGCTTCTTCTTGCCCGACTCCTTCGGGACCGGGGCCAGGACCTTGACGTTGAACTTCGATGTCTCGGGAAGGATCGCGTAGACCTTGTAGACGTACCAGTCGTCCTTCGTCTCGAAGACGATCGGGTCGCCCTTCTTGATCTTGTCGATGTTGTGGAACTTGGCCCCATGGCCGTCACGGTGAGCGGCCAGGGAGAAGTTGCCGTCCTTGCCGCCGGTCGGGAGCGTCGCCTTGACGGGGTCGGTGTAGTAGCCGGCCACACCATCGTTCAGCAGCTGCGTCGACGTGCCCTTACGGACCAGGATCTCGCCCTTCGACATCGACGGAACGTGCAGGAAACCAATGCCGTTCCTGGTGTTCAGGGCCCCGGGACCGGAGTCCCGGTCCTGTTCGTGCGCCCACGTGTCACGGACCTTCTCACCCTGCTTGTCCGCCTCACGGTCCGCGACGACGTTCGTCCACCACAGCGAGTAGACGACGAACAGGCCGAGCACCAGGCCCGCCGTGATGAGGAGCTCACCGAAGACACTGACCGCCATCGCGATCCGGCCCATACGGCGACGACGCGGCACCGCGGCCGAGGAGACGGGCACGCCATCGGCCCGCTCGTCCTGCTCCTCGTGGTGCTGCTCCCCGTGATCGGTGGTCGCTGCCACTTCCATCCGCCCCGTCTGTTCGAGGTACCGCGTGCTCCTACTGGACGAGCGCGTCCGGTTTGCCCTTGCTGCGCGGCCGTTCCTCGACCATCTTGCCCCACACGATCATCCGGTACTTACTGGTGAACTCCGGCGTACAGGTAGTGAGGGTGATGTAGCGCCCCGCCTTGGTGAAACCGGACCCCTGGGGGATCGGATTCAGGACGCTGACATTCGAAGGCGACGTCACCGGCAGGATCGACGCCATGTCGTACACGTAGTACTTGTCCTGCGTCTCGACCACGATCGGATCACCCGGCTTGAGACGGTTGATGTACCGGAACGGCTCACCGTGCGTGTTCCGGTGCCCCGCGATACCGAAGTTGCCCGTCTTGTCCCCGGGCATCGCCGTCTTGATGCTGTCCTCGTCGTAGTGCCCGACCATGCCACGGTCCAGGACCTTCGACTTGCTGATGCCCTGCGCGATCGGCACCACCACGTCCAGCTTCGGGATGTGCAGAATGGCGAAGCCCTGCCCTGGCATGAACGCCCCCGGCGCACGCTTGCCACTGGCCCACTCCTGCTGAAGGCTGTTCGCCTCCTTCCCCGCCTGCGCATGCGCCCGGATGTTCGACCACCACAGCTGGTACGTCACGAACAGCAGCATCACCACGCCCGTGGTGATGAACACCTCACCGATCAGCCGACTCGCGAGAACACCCGCGCCGGGCTTGTTCGCCCGCGCCGCCCGCCGGGCCTCCACCCGCGACCGCGGCGCCGCTAAAGCCGACGCCGTCCCATCAGCCTTCTCGCCCTCCTGGACGCCCTGGGTGCCATGAGCGCCACGAGCACCATGCCGAGCCCTGCGGGCGCCTGTGCCCTCCTGAGCCGCTCCAGCGCCTCCCTGGGCGCTGTGAGCGCCTCCCGCGCCCCCGTGCCGCCCATGCCGCTTCGCGGCCTTCCTGCGGGCCGCACGACCGCCGGGAGACGGAGCGGAAGACGTCGTACCGGCCGCTCCCGCAGCGGACGCCGAACCCGCCTCGGATATCGCCTCGTCGGCCTCCCGCACCCTGCGCCGCGCGTCCTCCACCCGCAGCGCCACCGTCTCCTCGTCGACCGGCGGATGCTCGAGCCCCTCCGCGGCATACGCGTCGTCGTAGGGAGCCTGCGGATGCGTTCCGTACGACGCGGAGGGCGCGTGATCGTACGGCGCCTGCGGCTGCGGGTAACCCTGGCCGGACCAGTCCTCGCCGTACTGGGCTGTCTCTGCGCCCTGGGCGCCGTACCACTCGGGCTGCGGTTCGACCGGTCCGGCCGTTTCGACTGGTTCAGCCGTTTCGACTGGTTCGGCCGGTTCGGAGGCCGAGCGTGGGCCGGGAGCACCCGGCAGGGGGTCCGTGAGCGGGTCCGACAGACCCTGGACCGCCGCCTCGAACGCGTCGGCTCCCCCGTACGCGGCCTCGCCGCCATAGGGGGAGCTGTCGCGCTCGGGGCGCAGCGCCGTCACGCCGTGGCCCTGCCCACGACCGGCGCGAGCCCCGAGGACCGGGCCACAGCCTCACGGTCCCCGCACTCCACCAGCCAGTTGGCGAGCATCCGGTGCCCGTGCTCCGTCAGCACCGACTCCGGATGGAACTGCACACCCTCCACCGCGAGTTCACGATGCCTGAGCCCCATGATGATGCCGTCGTGCGTACGCGCGGTAACCTCCAGCTCGGCCGGCACGGTCGCCGGCTCGGCTGCCAGCGAGTGATACCGCGTCGCCGTGAACGGAGACGGCAGACCCGCGAAGACACCCCTGCCCTCGTGCTCCACCAACGACGTCTTGCCGTGCAGCAACTCGGGCGCCCGGTCCACGACACCGCCGTACGCCACCTGCATCGACTGCATCCCGAGGCAGACCCCGAAAACCGGCACCCCGCTCGCCGCGCAGTGACGGACCATGTCGACGCAGACACCCGCCTCCTCCGGCGTGCCCGGCCCGGGCGACAACAGCACACCGTCGAAACCGTCCTGCGCGTGCGAGGTCGCCACCTCGTCGTTGCGCAGCACCTCGCACTCCGCACCCAGCTGATACAAGTACTGGACCAGGTTGAAGACGAAGCTGTCGTAGTTGTCGACGACGAGAATCCGGGCGCTCACTGGTCGTTCACCGTCACATCGTTGAAGGGCAGCAGAGGCTCGGCCCAGGGAAAGACGTACTGGAAAAGGACATAGACCACGGCGAGGACCAGGACGACGGAGACCAACGCCCTCACCCATGCGTTCCCCGGCAGATGCCGCCAGATCCAGCCGTACATGCCGTCCCTTCCCTCACATCACGGCACCAGACTCACGCCGTTCACGCCACCAGACTAACGGCGCAACGCCTCCGGTTTCCCAGCCTCCACAGGCTGTGTGGAATCAAGGTGCGCCCACACGATCAGCCGATGGCTGTGCCCCCACTCCGGTTCACAGGTGGTCAGCGTCAGATAGCGGCCCGGGCGGGTGTACCCGGACTTACGTGGGACAGGGTCGATCACCTCAATGTCCGAGGGCAGGGTTTTGTACGGTCCTTTGTCGATCCGATACGTGAACCAGGTCGTCCCATCAGTCAGAACGACCGCGTCACCGGCCCTCAGCTTCGGGAAGTCCTTGAAAGGATCACCGTACGTACGCCGGTGACCGGCCACCGAGAAGTTCCCCTTCTGCCCGAGCCGCGCCGTGTTCGCGTAGTGGCCGAGACCTTTCTTGAGAGTGTTCACCCCGGTGCCCTCGAGCACGGGCTTGTTCCACGTGAAACCAAGACGCGGGATGTACATCAGGGCGAAGGGCTCCCCGCCCTTGTACGGGCCGGGCGGGGCCGGGGCGGCCGAACCGCCGGGCGCCGACGAGCTCCCTGGCTTCGTCGAGCCCCCGGGCGCGGCCGAGGGCTTCACGTCCTCCCTCGCCCACCGCTCCTGGAGCTGGTCGACCTGACGGTCCATGGCGCTGTCGGCCTTCACACCCGTCCAGAACAGCACATAGGCCACGAACAGCACGATCAGGGCGCCGACGGTGATGCACAGCTCGCTGACGGTCCTGACGATCACCCGCACCGACACAGAGAGTCCCCCAGGGGCAGCTACTCCACAGGCTTCGCGTAGTGCAGATCCACTGTGCCCGAGTAGCCGGGAAGAGTCACCGCCCCGTCCTCGGTGACTTTCCAGCCGAGTCCGTAGACATTGACGTACACCATGTAGTTCTGGATCGCGGGGGAGGCGCTCAGAGCCTTCTGCAGCTTCTCCGGGTCACCGACCGCCTGGATCTTGTACGGGGGCGAGTAGACGCGGCCCTGAAGAATCAGAGTGTTGCCGACACAACGCACGGCACTGGTGGAGATCAGCCGCTGGTCCATGACCTTGATCCCCTTGGCACCGCCCTGCCACAGCGCGTTCACCACGGCCTGGAGATCCTGCTGGTGGATGACCAGGTAGTCGGGCTGCGGCTCCGGGTAACCGGGCAGCTTGGCCGTCGCGTCCGGCGGGGCGTCGTTGAGGGTGACCGTGAGGGCCTCGCCCTTGAGCTTCTGGGTGCCCGCGTTCTTCTCCAGCGCCTTCAGCCGGGCGTCCTCCGCCTCGGTACTGCCGTCGTCGCGCTCGGCGAGGGCCTCCACGTCGTCACGCAGGGTCCCGTTCGACTCGTCGAGCTGACCGTTCTTCTGGCTGCGCTCGTGGATGAGGTCGGACAGCTTCAGCAGGGAGGTGTCCGTACGGATGTTGGTGCCCTTGGCCGTGTTGAAGCTCGTGAAGAAGATCAGCCCGGCGAGGGCGAACACGGCGACAGTGAGCACCCGCACCGGCGGAAAACGGCGCGGGGCGGGCGGTTCGGCGGGGCCGGAATCCTCTGTGGGCGGGCTGCCCTGACCCGATCCGGGTGTGTCGGCGGAATTGCTCAACGTACCCTTATCTCCTTCTGCGCCGCGGAAGCACTACGCTAACGGACGCCCGGGGGAGCATTCAGTGTCCCCTTGTACGCTGCCCCGGAGCCCGCCCCCAGATCCCTGCGCGGCCACGCAGCGCATCGACAGGAGAGACCCTCGTGCCGAAGTCACGTATCCGCAAGAAGGCCGACTACACCCCGCCGCCGACCAAGCAGGCAGCGACCATCAAGCTGGACAGCCGCGGCTGGGTCGCCCCCGTCATGCTGGCCATGTTCCTCCTCGGCCTCGCATGGATCGTCCTCTTCTACGTCACCGACGGCTCGCTGCCCATCGACTCGCTGGGCAACTGGAACATCGTGGTCGGCTTCGGTTTCATCGCGGCGGGATTCGGCGTCTCCACCCAGTGGAAGTAAGGCTCCGCCGCAGGTGACGTAACGGTCGCCACCTGGTGAACGCGGTTCTGCCCGGGACTGTCCACCGAGTTATCCACAGGCGTTATCCACAGTGGGGAAAAGAAAGACGATCTGTGGATAACCCATCGGGCGTTGACGCCGGTACGACAGACACACCGGCCACCGCAAGCATGTTCGCCCCCTGCCTCACCTGCGGAAACACGGGTGAGCGACAGGGGGCACAGCTGTTCCCGCACCGTATGCACAAGATCCGCCACCGTCTGTGGACAACAGACCACAGCCCGGCCGGACGGCCTCTCAGGTGAGCTGAGCCGTCCTGACCAGCGTCGTGACCACGACGGCCACCATCACGAGGGCACAGACCCCGTACTGGATCAGCGCCCGGCGTTCGCGGGGTGCGTGGACCATCGCGTAGCCGATCACTACACCGCCGACGAGGCCGCCCACGTGGGCCTCCCAGGAGATGTTGAACGCCGGGTTGAAGGTGAAGATCAGGTTGATCACCAGCAGGGCGATGATCGGCCGCATGTCGTACCGGAGCCGGCGCATGAGGACGGCGGTGGCGCCGAAGAGGCCAAAGATGGCGCCGGAGGCGCCGAGCGAGGGCTGGTTGGCGTCGGCGATCAGGTAGGTGAGCGCGCTGCCCGCGAGGCCGGAGACCAGGTAGAGGGTGAGGTAGCGGGCGCGGCCGAGAGCTGCTTCCAGAGGGCCGCCGATCCACCACAGGCTGACCATGTTGAACAGGATGTGGACGTAGCCGCTGTGCAGGAACATCGACGTCAGCAGGCGGTACCACTGACCGTCGGCGACTCCCTCGACCGAGCGGAGCTCGGGGACGTAGGCCAGGCCGATGAGGTCGAAGCGGTCGGTGAAGCGGTCGCCGAGGGAGAGCTGGAGCAGGAAGATCAGGAGGTTGATGCCGAGGAGGATCTTGGTGAGGAGCCGGGGGTCGGCGGTGGCGGTGCCGCCCGCCAGGGTGCGCGGCTGGGAGGCGGTGGGTGCGTGTCCGGTGCCGGAGCCGTCGCGGACGCATTCGGGGCACTGGAAGCCCACGGAGGCGCTCACCATGCACTCCGGGCAGATGGGGCGTTCGCAGCGGGTGCAGCGCACTCCGGTCTCGCGGTCCGGGTGCCGGTAGCAGCCGGGCAGGCTGTGGGCGTCCTGCGGGTCCGGGTTGTGCGGGCCCTGCGGGTTGCCCGGCGCCTGGTCCACCATGGGGTCCCCTCATTCTCCGTACGTCGGCAGGCGGCGGGCGCACGAGGTTCCGTACGCGCAACGTCGCGCCCCGCTCATCCTTACGGTTGAGCGGGGCGATTGGTTCCCCTCGGGCTGTGCGGGCCCTGTGCGGGGTGCTGCGACTGGTTGGTGCCGGGCCCTGGCGGGCGTCGGCGCTCAGCCCTGCCGGGTCTCGACGACGACGCTCTCGATGACGACGTCGTTGACCGGGCGGTCGGTGCGGGGGTTGGTCTGGGTCGTCGCGATGGCGTCGATGACCTTCTGGCTGGAGGCGTCGACGACCTCGCCGAAGATGGTGTGCTTGCGGTTCAGCCAGGCCGTCGGGGAGACGGTGAGGAAGAACTGCGAGCCGTTGGTGCCCGGGCCGGCGTTGGCCATGGCCAGCAGGTAGGGCTTGTCGAAGCCGAGGTCCGGGTGGAACTCGTCCTCGAACTGGTAGCCGGGGCCGCCGGTGCCGTTGCCCAGCGGGTCTCCGCCCTGGATCATGAATCCACTGATCACCCGGTGGAAGACCGTGCCGTCGTAGAGCCTGTCCGTGGACTTCTTGCCGGTTGCCGGGTTGGTCCACTCACGCTCGCCCTGGGCGAGCTCGACGAAGTTCCGGACCGTCTTGGGCGCGTGGTTCGGCAGCAGCCGCACCTCGATGTCGCCTTGGTTGGTCTTCAGGGTGGCGTAAAGCTGCTCAGCCACGATCTGCCTTCCGTTGTCCCTTTGTGACTCCCCTGATCCTCGCACGGACGGCGGCGCGCGTCGCCCGGCCACCACATCCGAGCGAAGATCCGGGGGTCGTGCTTGCGGTTCCGGGAAGTGGTACGTCCTGATTCCCTGGTCGTACTCGCTGAAAACCGGTCGAGTCGTCCCGGGCGGGAGCGCGTCGCGGCGATCCGTGGCATTGTCGTCGTCAAGCGGCCGTTGCCCCATATTCATCCGCTATTGCACGTGATCGTCACTCATGACCCATCACCCACGCGCGCCGCACTCGTACCGAACCCGCACCGAAATCCCATGGACATCTCACAGAACCCGTAACGGCCTCGGTACCGACCCCGTACCAGCCTCGGTACCCGCCCCGCACGGTCGCGTCCGGAGTCCGCTTCGGTCCCCGGGGGTGACCCGGATGCCCGTCCACACATGCCCAGAAGCGTTTGGACAGGCATGATCCGTAAAAGGGTGGAAAGTCGAATTACCGTACGCCACCGAGGAGGAGGATCTCGTGACCCGCAAAGACAGCGTGCGCGCAGCGGCCGAGTCGGCGAAGGGAAGCGTGCGGCACGCCGCGGACGTGGTGGCGCCCTACGCGGACACAGCCAAGGACAAGGCCGTGCACTATTCGCACGAGGCGCGTGTGCGGCTGGCGCCGAGGGTGTCTCAGGCCGCGGAGCAGGCTCGCCACCAGTACGGCGCTCATGTGGCTCCGCGTCTGGAGCAGGCCCGTTCGCATGTGCCGCCGAAGGTAGACCACGCGGCCCACGAGGCCGCTTCCAGGACTCGTAAGGCGGCTCGGCAGGCCGCCGTGTACACCACGCCTCGCGTGGAGCGGGCCGTGGCCGCGGCCGGGCCCGCCCGGGTGGAGGCCGCGTCCCGTGGTGCCGCGGCGGTGGCCGCGCTGCGGGGGCAGGTCTCGCCCCGGCAGATCCAGAAGCTGGTGCGCCGGCAGCGGCGGCGGGCCAGGGTGGGCCGGATCGCCAAGGGTCTGGCCGTGCTGGGTGCTGTCGCGGGCGGCGCCTTCGCCGCCTGGAAGTGGTGGGACAAGCAGGCCAACCCCGACTGGCTGGTCGAGCCGCCCGCCGCCACCGAGGTCCCCGACAGCGGTCGTCTCTCGTCGGTCGACGGCAGCGGGCAGTCCGTCCTGGACCCCGAGGTGCAGGCCAAGGAGGCGGAGGAGGAGGCGGTGGACAAGGACGACCGCCGCTGATCCGCCACTGATCCGAGTGTTGGGCGCAGCCACTTTCATCCGGCGGCTGTGGGGAGGGTGGGGCCGTGGAGCCCGCTCTCCCTTCGGCCTGTTCCTTGTCGGCCCCGTCGGCCGGTCGCTACGCAACGGTGCTGTGGGGCAGGAGACTTGAGGGTCTCCTGCCCCACAGTGCTGTTTCACGTGGAACATCCATCGAGCGGAATGCACTGATCCGATTGCGGAGAGTGGCTTCCACATCTTTTCGCCACCGACGTGACGCGGAACACAGTTTTCGCTAATGCGCACGTCAGGACGTCGGATCCCGTCTCACCTCTGCATATGCCACGCACGGCCTTCACCTGCACAGACGCGATCGCGACGGCCGGCCCGTACGGCCGCGCAAAAAAGAACCGGCCTGGTCGTCTCAGGACGACCAGGCCGGTCATGTGGTGTGGAGCCTAGGGGAGTCGAACCCCTGACATCTGCCATGCAAAGACAGCGCTCTACCAACTGAGCTAAGGCCCCGGAAGGGAAGCGTCCGCCCGGTGGATTCCGCCACCGGAAGGTGCCGCAGACCAGAGTAGCGGGTCACCCCCGGGATCTCGCAAAAAGATTGGGGGTCCCCGTGAACGACCACTCTCCGTAAGATGCTCGTCGTGGTTCGCTACAGCGAACCACGGTATTTGGGGAAGCGATGGGGAGACGCAATGGACGCCGCACAGCAGGAAGCGACCGCAAGAGCCCGGGAGCTGCAGCGGAACTGGTACGGAGAGCCGTTGGGGGCGCTCTTTCGTAGGCTCATCGACGACCTGGGTCTCAACCAGGCTCGTCTCGCGGGGGTGCTGGGTCTGTCGGCGCCGATGCTGTCGCAGCTGATGAGCGGTCAGCGCGCCAAGATCGGCAACCCCGCGGTGGTCCAGCGGGTTCAGCTGCTGCAGGACCTGGCGGGGCAGGTCGCCGACGGCAGCGTGAGCGCCGCGGAGGCGACCGAGCGCATGGACGAGATCAAGAAGTCGCAGGGAGGCTCGGTGCTCAGCAACACCACGCAGTCGACGACGAGTTCGGGGGCGCCCACGGTCAAGCGGGTGGTCCGCGAGATTCAGTCGCTGCTGCGCTCGGTGGCGGCGGCCGGGGACATCATCGAGGCGGCGAACACCCTCGCCCCGACCCACCCGGAACTGGCAGAGTTCCTCCGGGTGTACGGCGCCGGCCGCACCTCCGACGCGGTCGCCCACTACCAGGCCCACCAGAGCTGAGCCGAAGTCCCGGTCGCCGAAGGGGGTTCGGCGACCGGGACGACGGTTGAGGGGGGAGTCGGGGCGGGCGTCCCGGGCGGTGCGGAATCCGGGATGCCGCATAAGCGGTGTCAGGGCGGGGAAGCCGATATCCGCGAACACCCGAGCGGGCCGAGGGGAGCCGTAGTGCTCGCCCGGGGAGCCAGCCGAGGGGGGAGCCGAAGGGGGAGCGACGCACAGCCATGGGTGAGGTCTTCGCCGGCCGGTACGAACTGGTCGACCCGGTCGGGCGCGGAGGAGTCGGCGCCGTCTGGCGCGCCTGGGACCACCGCCGGCGCCGTTATGTGGCGGCCAAGGTCCTGCAGCAGCGCGACGCGCACTCCCTGCTGCGTTTCGTACGGGAGCAGGCCCTGCGGATCGATCACCCTCATGTGCTGGCGCCCACCAGCTGGGCCGCCGACGACGACCAGGTCCTGTTCACGATGGAGCTGGTGACCGGTGGCTCGCTGGTCAATCTGGTCAACGACTACGGCCCGCTGCCGCACGGATTCGTCTGCACCCTGCTCGACCAGCTGCTGTCCGGGCTCGCCGCGGTCCACGCGGAGGACGTCGTGCACCGCGACATCAAGCCCGCGAACGTCCTGTTGGAGGCCACGGGTACGGCCCGGCCGCACCTGCGCCTGTCCGACTTCGGCATCGCCATGCGCCTGGGCGAGCCCCGGCTGACCGAGACCGACTACGTGGTGGGGACGCCCGGTTACTTCGCGCCCGAGCAGATGCTGGGTTCCGAGCCCGACTTCCCCGCCGATCTCTTCGCCGTGGGCCTGGTCGCCCTGTACCTCCTCGAGGGCGCGAAACCGGATGCCAGGGCGCTCATCGAGTACTTCGCCGACAAGGGCACACCGGGGCCTCCGAAGGGTATTCCGGAGCACCTGTGGCAGGTCGTGGCCACGCTTCTGCAGCCCGACCCGGCCGCCCGCTTCCGGACGGCCACGGGTGCCCGCAAGGCCCTCGCCTCCGCCGTCGAGCTCCTTCCCGGGCCCGGCCCGGACGACGAGCTGGTGGAGGTCTTCGACCAACTCGGCCCGCTCCCCGAGGGGTTCGGGCCGAACGGGCCTGTGCGGAGGGCCTCGGGGCTGGACACGGCCGGCGGCAACGGGTTCTCGCCGACTCCTCAGCGGGGCACGGGCGGTGCGGGCAGTACGGGTGCCGGCACCGGCAGTACGGGCACTGGCGCGGGCGCGCCGCCGTCACGGTCCGGCCCGGGTGGCATACCGTCGGGCGGCTCGGACGTCACGCCGATGCCGCCCCTCACTCCACCGTCGGTCACGGCGGGCAGCGGCACGGGATCCGTGTCGTTGCCTCCCTCGCCGGGCTTCCTGCCCCGGCCTCCTTCCACGCCGCCGCCCATGCCGCCCATGCCCCAGAGCGCGCCGCCTCCGGCCGGCTCAGGCGGTGGGCTGTGGGAGCACGGGGCGGGCACGGGTACCGGTACGGGTGGGGCGGGTACGGGTTCGGGGGCCCAGGAGCGCCCCTCCGGGCCCGTACACACGGAGAGTGCCCCGGGTGCCGTACGGCCGGAGTCCGCTCCCCTGGCCGTACCACCGCGCCCCGAGCACGATCCCGAGCCCGTGCGGCCGTCCACGATGTCGGACACCGGCAGTTTTCATCTCCCGCCGCCACAGGCACAGGCGGCCGCCGCGCCCGTCCAGTCGCCGGCGCGGGACGCCGAGTACCAGGAACCGCACTCCCCTCCCGCGCCTGTGCCGCAGCCGCACGCGCCCTGGAGCGGTCTGCCCGCCGAGATCCCCTCGCAGGCTCCGACGACCGCGGTGCAACAGCACGCTCAGGTCTCCGCTGGTCCGCACGCCGCTGGTCCGCACGCCGCTGGGCCCCCTCAGCCGTCGCGTCGGTCGAGGAGACTGTCGCGGCGCCGTCCGGGCCCGCCCGCCAAGGTGGCCGTACCGGTCGTCCTGCTGGCGCTGGCCTGCTTCGCGGTGGGTTTCTGGGCCCTGGCCCACCTCTGACCGGCGCCGCCTACCCCCGTGGCGCCCCGCGCCCACGCCCGCGCCCACGCTTGGTCATGGCCACCCCCTGCCCGGCGGCGGGCACCACCGCCGCCCGCCGCCGGGCCACGACGGTCCACAGTCCGAGCCACAGGAGCAGCAGGCTGCCGGTACCGATGCCGCCCGCGGCGACCAGTTTCATCGCGATGGGGTCCGCCGCGATGCCCTGGGTGTTCCCCGTGGTCTCCGCATCTGCGGATCCCGTGCCGCCTTCGGTGCCGCCGCCGGAGCCTCCACCGTCCACCGACCCGCTCTCGGCGGCCTTCCGGTCCTCTGCTGTGATCTCGAACACGCCCCTCGGTTCGGGGGCATCCAGGTAATCCGGCCCTTCGGCCGCCGAACCGGCCACGCGTACCCGCAGTGTCAGCCCGAGGGGCCCGTCGCCGAACCGGTCGGCGACGGGGGCCCCGAGATGGACGGCGAGGTAGTACCAGCCGGCGAACCGCATGCCGCTCGTCTCGCCGTCGGCGGCGAAGCGGTTGTCGTAGCGGACGGGAGGCAGCGGGTCCAGGTCCGCGGACGTCTGACGGCCGTTGTAGCCGATCGTCGCGTCGTCCACGGATCCACGTACGGGGTTGTAGAGGGACATGACCAGCGCGTTGCCCACATAGCCGTTGTCGTTTCCGTCGTCGTTTCCGTCGGCGCTGCCGAGCTCCGCGGTGACGTACAGCTGCTGTCCCCAGTCGACGGGCACTTTGTAGTAGAGCGTCTGCCCGGCCCGTATGCCGTCCGTGTCCTCCCAGACGCCCTGGGCCACCGCGCTCGCCGTCGTGAAGCTCGTACCGCCCTTGCGGCGCCTGGCGTCGCCCGTGACGGCCTCGGGTGACGCGGAGTTCCATGCCTCGGGTGGGCTCGTGGAACCCGCCTGCTTCACGACGGGCTCCAGCACGTAGCCGAGTTCCAGTCCCCAGGCCTCCCCGCCGTCAGAGGATCCCTGGGTGCCCTGGGTGCCCTGGGTGCTCCGATCAGGCGTGACCGTCCCGACGCGCTCGACGAGCACGTAGTACGTTCCGGCCTCCTGGCACATGTAGGGGTCGCTGCCGATCTGACGCGACGCCCAGGCGGTGACGGGGTGCGGGCTGCGGGTGGGGCCGAAGCGTGCGGTCTCGGAGGAGCACCGGTGGCCGTCGGCGTCCTGCACGGTCACCTTGACGCCCTCCGCCGAGGCGACCGCCGTCCCCAGGTCGGGGACAGCCGTGGCGGAGACGTAGGCGTTGGCCCCGGCTCCGAGTTCAAGGCGGTAGTAGAGCTTGCCGCCCTCGCGGAGGGAGCTGCGGTACGTCTTGCCGGGGGCGAGGCGTACGGCGCCCGTGGTGCTCGGCATGCCGTCGACCCTGGTGGCGTCCTCGGCGTAGGCGTACGGGTCGGGTGTGCCGGCCGCGGTGGCCCCTGCGGTCAGCGTCGCCGTCGCGCACAGGGCCGCTCCCACGGCTGCCAACGCTCGCCACCAGACCGTGCGCCGCCCCATCACGCGCCACCCCTCGTCGTAGCCCCGGACGCCGCCCATCCTGCCCCGCCGGAGGGCGTGCCACCCGCACTATGCGCACGCGGGCCAGAAAGCCCTCTCCGGAGATCCCTGATTCGCTTTTGCAACCTAATCGATCACAGAAGCGAACAGGCCAGGTGATCAGGGCCTCCGGGCCGCCCGGAAACACAAAACCCCGACCGCTGGGCGGTCGGGGTCTGCTCTGAGACTGATGTCGATGCAGTCGACACTCACGAACCCGTGGGCACGGAGTCAGTCGCCTCCGTCCACAGATCCTGCTCGGCGCGATCCGCCTGGATCTGGCGGTACACGAGGAGCCCGCCGATGGCGGCCAGTGCGACCAGGAGAAGCTTCTTCACCGCGCGACCTCGTCTTTCGTTGACGTAGGGGACCTCTGGCGCCCGACTATACACACCGATCGATATCGATCGGTGACCTACGTCGGCCTTCAACTCCCGCCCGGGACACCGCAGTAGAACCGGACGGATCTGTTCCGATGGCACGTTGATCACATCGCGCAGAGCGCGACATTCACAGGCAAACCACACTCGTTACCAACTTTGCCACTCCCGTGCGCCCATCCGGGTGCTGTTCATCGGAAGAGCGGCACGCGACGAGCGTCGATCCACCACTTCGCGGCCCACATACACATCATGAGGAAAGTACGCAAATCGCCCCACCCGAAAGTGAGAGGCTCATGGCCCGCAACCAGGTCAGGACGCTGTGGACCGCCGTCGTCACCGCCTTCCTCGCGCTGTTCACGGCGCTCGGACTCATCACGACCACGGCCTCGGCGGCTGTACCGCAGACCGAGCCGGCCTGCAAGAGCGGCGCCCCGGAGGTGAAGGTGCAGGCGCCCGTCCCCTGGATCGTGGCCTACGCCCGCTCCCTGCCCCCCACGATGGAGCAACGCATCCGTGCCGAGGCCCACGGCGCCTCCCCGTCCTGTCGCCACCGCACACTCACACAGGCCGCCGCGGACGCCCCCGGGTCCCCCGGATCCCCCAGGTCCGAAGCCGCCCCCGCCCCAGCGACAACCACAGGGCCCCTGCCCTAGCCCCTCACCCACGGGCGAGCCTGCGTACACCGCAACACCCGAAGACCCTCAACCGTGATCGGTTGGGGGTCTTCGGGCTGGTGGGGCTCTCAGGATGTGAACCTGTGGCCTCATCCGTCACTGGCGCCGTTGGCCAAGGACACAGAACTCGTTGCCTTCGGGGTCTGACATGACGACCCACGACTGGTCACCCTGGCCGATGTCGACGCGCTTCGCACCATGAGCCTCAAGACGAGCCACCTCGGCGTCCTGGTCATCAGGCCTGAAGTCGAGATGCAGCCGGCTCTTGGCCTTCTTGTCCTCATCGATCCGGACGAAGTCCAACCCTGGCAGGCGATCCGGCTCCGGGCGGATCTCGAACTCGTCATCAGAGGAGTGGACCACGACCCAGCCAAGAGCCTCAGCCCACCACTGCCCCAACGCCACCGGATCCCCCGAGTGAACGATTACCTGTTCCCATTCCAAGGTCATCTGCCGAGTCTAGGTCCACCGGGTTCACCGGGTCTTCGAACGCAAAAGCCAAAGACCTCCTACTCACGTGAGTAGGAGGTCTTTTCGCTGGTGGGGCTAACAGGATTTGAACCTGTGGCCTCATCCTTATCAGGGATGCGCTCTAACCAACTGAGCTATAGCCCCGCCGCGCTGTGCGGTGTGTCCCGCGCGCTGACTCCTGAAGGTTAGCGCACGACCTGGGCAGTCCCAAAATCGATAGCCCGCGGTTACTCGTCCTCGGCCAGCGTGAGCTCCACGCCGCCCACGAAGCCCGCGGAGAGGTTGTAGATGAACGCGCCGAGCGTCGCGAGTGCCGTCGCGAGGACGACGTCGATGACGGCGATCACCGACGTGAAGATCAGCACGTTCGGCAGGGACAGGAAGGCCTGTAGATCGAAGCCGTTCGACTCGTTGGAGCCGGTGGCCTCGGAGATGGTGCCACCGACCGTAGAGAAGACGCCCATCGCGTCCATCACCATCCACAGCACCGCCGACGCGACGATCGTGCAGACGCCGAGCGCGATGGAGAGCAGGAAGCTGACCTTCATCACGGACCACGGGTCGGCCTTGGCCACCCGCAGACGGGCCTTACGGGTGCGCGGCATCGTGCGTGCACCCGTACGCGGCCGGCGCATGGCGCTGTCGGACGCCTGCGCCGGGTAGGCCTGCGGCGGGTGGTAGGGGGCCGCGCTCTGCTGCGGCTGCCGCTCACCGGGAAGCGGTGAGGCCGACGCCGCGGAGGCGGACGGCCCCGCGGACGGCCCGTGGTTCGGCGGCCCCGGGTTGGACGGCCCGGAGTTCGACGACGCGGCGGCCGACTGCGGCGCGGGCTGGGCCTGCGGCTGAGGCTGCGCCTGCGGCTGTGGTTGCGGCTGGGCGCTCGGAACCCCCGAGCCCGCGCCGGCCTCGTACGGCTGGCTCTGCGGGCCTCGGGTGTCCGTTGCGCCTCTCCCCTGGGATCCAGAAGCGTCGGGCGAGTTCGACTCCGCCGCTTGCGGCTTGATCGCCTTCAGCTGGGTCGTGTGCGTATCCGTCACACGCTCGGCGGAGCCACGGCCGCCGTCCGTTTCCGTACCGGTGGAGGTATCGGTACCGGTCGATCCGGGGCCCGTGGCTCCGCTCACGATGACTCTCTCCTCGCGCTACTCAGCCGAGGACGGCTCGCCCTCGTCCGTGCCGGTGGTCGTGACGTCTTCGGCCTCCGGCTCGTCCACGGCTACGTCGCCGTCGACCTCCTCGGCCTCGCGTCCCGCCTCGGCGTTACGTGCGATACCGACGACGGCATCGCGCTTGCCCAGGTTGATCAGTTGAACGCCCATGGTGTCACGGCCCGTCTCCCTGACCTCGTTGACTCGCGTACGAATCACGCCGCCGCCGAGCGTGATGGCGAGGATCTCGTCGGTCTCCTCGACCACCAGCGCGCCGACGAGAGAACCGCGGTCCTCCACGATCTTGGCGGCCTTGATGCCGAGGCCGCCGCGACCCTGGACGCGGTACTCGTCGACGGCGGTCCGCTTCGCGTACCCGCCGTCGGTGGCAGTGAACACGAACGTACCGGTTCGAACAACATTCATCGAGAGCAGCTCGTCTCCCTCACGGAAGCTCATGCCCTTGACGCCCGAGGTGGCACGGCCCATGGGCCGCAGCGCCTCGTCGGTGGCGGTGAACCGGATGGACTGCGCCTTCTTGCTGATCAGAAGGATGTCGTCCTCGGCCGAAACGAGCTCGGCTCCGATCAGTTCGTCGTCGGAACCGTCGTCCTTTTCACGGAGGTTGATCGCGATCACACCGCCCGAGCGGGGAGAATCGTAATCCTTCAGAGGCGTCTTCTTGACCAGGCCGCCCTTCGTGGCGAGCACCAGGTACGGCGTCGCCTCGTAGTCGCGGATGGCGAGGATCTCGGCGATCGCCTCGTCCGGCTGGAAGGCGAGGAGGTTCGCGACGTGCTGGCCGCGCGCGTCCCGGCCGGCGTCCGGCAGCTCGTACGCCTTCGCCCGGTACACGCGGCCCTTGTTGGTGAAGAACAGCAGCCAGTGGTGCGTCGTGGACACGAAGAAGTGGTCGACGATGTCGTCTTCCTTGAGCTTCGTGCCGCGCACGCCCTTGCCGCCGCGCTTCTGGGCCCGGTAGTCGTCGGTCTTGGTGCGTTTGACGTAGCCGCCGCGCGAGACCGTGACGACGATGTCCTCCTCGGCGATCAGGTCCTCGATGGACATGTCGCCGTCGTACGGGACGAGCTTGGTCTTGCGGTCGTCGCCGTACTTCTCGACGATCGCGGCCAGTTCCTCACTGACGATGCCGCGCTGACGGACCGGCGAGGCGAGGATCGCGTTGTACTCGCGGATCTTCGCCTGGAGTTCGTCGTGCTCCTGGACGATCTTCTGACGCTCCAGGGCGGCCAGGCGGCGCAGCTGCATCTCGAGGATGGCGTTGGCCTGGATCTCGTCGATCTCCAGGAGGTCCATCAGGCCCGTACGCGCGATCTCGACCGTGTCACTGGCCCGGATCAGCGCGATGACCTCGTCGATGGCGTCCAGGGCCTTCAGCAGACCGCGCAGGATGTGCGCCCGCTCCTCGGCCTTGCGCAGACGGAAGCGCGTCCGGCGGACGATGACCTCGATCTGGTGCGTCACCCAGTGGCGGATGAACGCGTCGAGCGACAGCGTGCGCGGCACTCCGTCGACCAGCGCCAGCATGTTGGCGCCGAAGTTGGACTGCAGGTCGGTGTGCTTGTACAGGTTGTTGAGCACGACCTTGGCGACCGCGTCCCGCTTCAGCACGATGACAAGACGCTGGCCGGTACGGGAGCTGGTCTCGTCCCGGACGTCCGCGATGCCGCCGATCTTGCCGTCCTTCACCAGGTCGGCGATCTTCTGCGCGAGGTTGTCGGGGTTGGTCTGGTACGGCAGCTCCGTGACCACCAGGCACTGGCGGTTCTGGATCTCCTCGACCGCGACGACCGCCCGCATGGTGATGGAGCCGCGGCCCGTGCGGTACGCCTCCTCGATGCCCTTGCGGCCGACCACGAGGGCGCCGGTCGGGAAGTCGGGGCCCTTGATGCGCTCGATCAGGGCGTCCAGGAGCTCCTCGTGGGAGGCCTCCGGGTTCTCCAGGTACCACTGGGCGCCGGCCGCGACCTCGCGGAGGTTGTGCGGCGGGATGTTGGTGGCCATGCCGACCGCGATACCGGCCGAGCCGTTGATCAGCAGGTTCGGGAAGCGGGCCGGCAGGACGGTCGGCTCCTGGGAGCGGCCGTCGTAGTTGTCCGTGAAGTCGACGGTCTCCTCGTCGATGTCACGGACCATCTCCATCGACAGCGGCGCCATCTTGCACTCGGTGTAGCGCATGGCCGCCGCCGGGTCGTTGCCCGGAGAGCCGAAGTTGCCGTTCGAGTCCACCAGCGGCATGCGCATCGACCACGGCTGGGCGAGGCGGACCAGGGCGTCGTAGATCGAGGAGTCGCCGTGGGGGTGGTAGTTACCCATGACGTCGCCGACGACGCGGGCGCACTTGTAGAAGCCGCGCTCGGGGCGGTAGCCGCCGTCGTACATGGCGTACAGGACGCGGCGGTGGACGGGCTTGAGACCGTCCCGTACGTCCGGCAGCGCGCGGGAGACGATGACGGACATCGCGTAGTCGAGGTACGAGCGCTGCATCTCCGTCTCGAGCCCGACGGGTTCGATGCGCAGCGTGGTCTCGCCGTCGACGGGCTCGGGCGTGACTGGGGGGTTCTCGTCGGCCATTGCTGGTGAAGATCCTTCCTGGTGCGGTCAGCTGAGACCGACTCAGATGTCGAGGAAGCGGACGTCCTTGGCGTTGCGCTGGATGAACTGGCGCCGGGCCTCGACGTCCTCGCCCATCAGCACCGAGAACAGCTCGTCGGCCTGGGCGGCGTCGTCGAGCGTGACCTGGCCGAGGACGCGGTGGTCCTGGTCCATGGTCGTGATGCGCAGTTCCTCGGCGTTCATCTCGCCGAGGCCCTTGAAGCGCTGGACCGAGTCGTCCTTGATGCGCTTGCCGTTCTGGCGGCCCAGCTCGATCAGGGCGTCGCGCTCGCGGTCCGAGTAGGCGTACTCGAAGTCGTCGCGACCCCACTTGATCTTGTAAAGCGGGGGACGCGAGAGGAACACGTGCCCGGCCTCGACCAGCGGCCGCATGAAGCGGAACAGGAAGGTCAGCAGCAGGGTGTTGATGTGCTGGCCGTCGACGTCGGCGTCCGCCATCAGGATGATCTTGTGGTAGCGCAGCTTCTCGATGTCGAAGTCCTCGTGGACCCCGGTACCGAAGGCGGAGATCAGCGCCTGGATCTCCTGGTTCTGCAGGATCTTGTCGATCCGCGCCTTCTCCACGTTGAGGATCTTGCCGCGGATCGGGAGGATCGCCTGGTACTCCGGGTTGCGGCCGGACTTGGCCGAGCCGCCGGCGGAGTCACCCTCGACGATGAAGATCTCGCACTTGGTGGGGTCGTTCGACTGGCAGTCGCTCAGCTTGCCCGGGAGGGAGGCCGTCTCCAGCAGACCCTTGCGGCGCGTCAGGTCGCGCGCCTTGCGGGCCGCCACGCGCGCGGTGGCCGCCTGGATGCCCTTGCGGATGATGTCCGTGGCCTCGTTGGGGTTGCGGTCCAGCCAGTCCGTCAGGTGCTCGTGCACGATCTTCTGGACGAAGGTCTTCGCCTCCGTGTTGCCCAGCTTGGTCTTGGTCTGGCCCTCGAACTGGGGCTCGCCGAGCTTGACCGAGATGATCGCGGTGAGACCCTCGCGGATGTCGTCGCCCGTGAGGTTGTCGTCCTTCTCGCGCAGCAGCTTCTTGTCACGCGCGTAGCGGTTGATCAGACCCGTCAGCGCGGCCCGGAAGCCCTCCTCGTGCGTACCGCCCTCGTGCGTGTGGATGGTGTTGGCGAAGGAGTACACGCCCTCGGTGTAGCCGTTGTTCCACTGCATCGCGACCTCGATGGACAGGAGTCGCTCCTTGTCCTCGGCGTCGATCGAGATGACGGAGGGGTGCACCACGTCTCCCTTACGGGAGTTGAGGTACTTGACGAAGTCAACGATGCCGCCCTCGTAGTGGTACGTGACGGCCTTGGCCTCGTCCTTCTCGTCGGCACCCGCCTCGTCCGCACCGGTGACGGCCTTGGCCGACGCGCGCTCGTCAGTGAGTTTGATCGTCAAACCCTTGTTGAGGAACGCCATCTCCTGGAAGCGCCGCGAGAGCGTCTCGAAGGAGTAGTCGGTGGTCTCGAAGATGTCCGGGTCGGCCCAGAAGGTGACCGAGGTGCCGTGCTCCTCCGTGGCCTCGTGCTGGGCGAGCGGGGCGGTCGGTACGCCCAGCTTGTAGTCCTGCGTCCAGCGGGAGCCGTCGGTCTTGACCTCGACGGCGACCTTCGTCGACAGGGCGTTCACCACGGACACACCGACGCCGTGCAGACCGCCGGAGACCGCGTAGCCGCCGCCGCCGAACTTGCCGCCCGCGTGCAGGACCGTCAGCACGACCTCGAGGGCGGGCTTGCCCTCGGACGGCACGATGCCCACCGGGATGCCGCGACCGTTGTCGACGACGCGTACGCCGCCGTCGGCGAGGATCGTGACGTCGATCGTGTCCGCGTGACCGGCCAGCGCCTCGTCGACGGAGTTGTCGACGACCTCGTACACGAGGTGGTGCAGTCCGCGCTCACCGGTCGAGCCGATGTACATGCCGGGCCGCTTGCGGACCGCGTCCAGCCCTTCGAGGACGGTGATGGCGCTGGCGTCGTACGAGGAGTTGGCCTCGCCGTTCTCGCCGGCGTCGATGGACGGGATGTTCTCGTTGGGGTTGCCGGAATCGGCCACGAAGCGCCCTTTCTGGCACAGCACAAGCCAGGCTCCCGGCGGGTTTGCCGGAGCGGCTGCGGCATGTTGCGGTGGAAGCCTTTGTCAGCGTTGCACAGTGTTTCCGAAGCGGTCCCCACAAGTGGGGCGGGATTAGCTTCCAGTCTACCGGTAGCGCCGACAGTGATGGGGGTTTGCCGGTACCTGAGTCCGCATGTGCCGCCCTGAACCGGTCTCGCCCGACTCCCCATATGCGGAACGGGGCTCCAAGAGGCTCACGGAGGCACTCAGCGCTTCCGGGCGTCAACCCATCGCTACTCCCTTACGGGGGCGGGCTTCGCACCCGCGTGCGACCACGAACTTCGACACGAACAGAGGGCCGAATACCCATCAAAACGCCCCCAACCCTCCCGTGACGGATTCGTCCGTGTGAATCCGGTCACGAAAGCGGCCGACACCTACGGCTGAGCCACGTCATGCACCCCAGCGGAGCTCAGCCGTAGGTGTCCCCGGGACCCGTGCTCCCAGGCGCGCGCAGCGGGCCGAAACGGTGGGCGGGCCCCCCGGGGCCCTGCACCTTGAGCAGCCTCACCCTGCCGTGGCCCAGGTCCTCGTTGAGGCGCGCGACGATCTGCGGGGCCAGCAGGCGCAGGTTGGTCGCCCAGGCCGTGGAGTCGCAGCGCACGGTCAGGACCCGCTCGTCCTCGTCGTACTTCTCCGGGACGCAGTGCTTGGCCACGTCCTCGCCCACGATCTCGGGCCAGCGGCCCATGACACCGCCGACGGCGGCCGGCGTCTCCCAGCCGCGCTCGGTGATCAGACGGTTGATGGCGGAACCGAGCGCCATCGGGTCGCGGCCGTCCGCCCGCGCGCCGGAGCGCAGCCCGCCTCCGCGCCGGGCCTGCCTCTTCTGCTGAGCGGCGTCCCCACGCGCGCGTGCCGCCTCCTTCGCGGCGCGCAGCGCCACGCGCGCGAGGTCCACGCCGGACGGCTCGGGAGTCCTGCGCGGCGCGGGCTCAGGGGCGCCCGGTGGGGTTCCGTCGGTGCTCATGCGCGCTCCACAGTGCCGTCCGACACGGCGTACCGCGTCCCTGTCAGTACGCCCGGTACGTCGTCGTCGACCGCGGCGGTCACCAGGACCTGCTCCCCGGGAGCGACGATCTCCGCCAGGCGCTCCCTCCTGCGGGCGTCCAGCTCCGCGAAGACGTCGTCGAGGACGAGCACCGGCTCGTTCCCCTCCGCCCGCAGCAGGTCGTACGAGGCGAGCCGCAGCGACAGGGCGAACGACCAGGACTCACCGTGCGACGCGTACCCCTTCGCGGGCAACTGACCGAGTTTGAGGACCAGATCGTCCCGGTGGGGCCCCACCAGGGTGACGCCCCGCTCGATCTCCTGCTTGCGGGCCTCGGTGAGGGCCGCCATCAGCTGCTCGTAGAGCTCCTCGCGCGCCTGGCCGACGATGCCGGGCGCGGACGGCTTGTACTCCAGGGCGACGGGACCGCCGCCGGGCGCGAGCTGCTCGTACGCCTTGTCGGTCAGCGGCTGGATCGCGGCGACCAGGTCGAGGCGCTGTGCGAGCAGTTCCGCGCCCGCGCGCGCCAGGTGCTGGTCCCACACGTCGAGCGTGGACAGGTCCATGGAGCGGCCGCCGTGGCGGCGTGCCAGCGCGGCCGACTTCAGCAGGGTGTTGCGCTGCTTGAGGACCCGCTCGTAGTCGGAGCGGACGCCCGCCATGCGCGGCGAGCGGGCGGTGACCATCTCGTCGAGGAGGCGGCGCCGTTCGCCCGGATCGCCCTTGACCAGGGCGAGGTCCTCGGGCGCGAACAGCACGGTCCGTACGATGCCGAGCACATCACGCGGTCTGACCTGCGAGGACCTGTTGACGCGGGCGCGGTTGGCCCTGCCCGGGTTCAGCTCCAGCTCCACCAGCTGCTGGCGCTCGCCCTGCCGGACCTGGGCGCGGATGACCGCGCGCTCGGCTCCCATACGGACCAGGGGCGTGTCCGACGCCACCCGGTGGCTGCCGAGCGTCGCGAGGTAGCCGATCGCCTCGACCAGGTTCGTCTTGCCCTGCCCGTTGGGGCCCACGAACGCGGTGACGCCCGGGTCGAGCGGGACCTCGACCCGGGCGTACGAGCGGAAGTCGGCCAGCGACAGGTGCGTGACGTGCATGGTCGGGTGCCGACCTCCCCCGGGTTGTGGACCGGCGACGCGGCCCTGTGGATTACTTCTTCTCGACCGCGTGGCCGCCGAACTGGTTCCGCAGCGCCGCGATCATCTTCATCTGTGGCGAGTCGTCCTGCCGGGAGGCGAACCGCGCGAACAGGGACGCGGTGATCGCCGGCAGCGGGACGGCGTGGTCGATGGCGGCCTCCACGGTCCACCGGCCCTCGCCGGAGTCCTGTGCGTAGCCGCGCAGCTCCTCCAGGTGCTCGTCCTCGTCGAGGGCGTTGACCGCCAGGTCCAGCAGCCAGGAACGGATCACCGTGCCCTCCTGCCAGGAGCGGAAGACCTCGCGGACGTCCGTCACGGAGTCGGCCTTCTCCAGCAGTTCCCAGCCCTCGGCGTAGGCCTGCATCATCGCGTACTCGATGCCGTTGTGGACCATCTTCGCGAAGTGCCCGGCGCCCACCTTGCCCGCGTGCACCGCGCCCGAGTCGCCCTCCGGCTTGAGCGCGTCGAAGACCGGCTGCACCTTGGCGACGTTCTCGGCGTCGCCGCCGTACATCAGCGCGTAGCCGTTCTTGAGGCCCCAGACGCCGCCGGAGACCCCGCAGTCGACGAAGCCGATGCCCTTGGCGGCCAGCTCCTCCGCGTGCCTCTCGTCGTCCGTCCAGCGCGAGTTGCCGCCGTCCACGACGACGTCACCGGGCTCGAGGAGCTCGGCGAGCTCGTCGATGGTCACTTGCGTCGGGGCGCCGGCCGGGACCATGACCCACACCACGCGCGGGCCCCGCAGTTTGCCCACCAGCTCTTCGAGACTGTGGACATCGGCGAGGTCCGGGTTGCGGTCGTATCCGATCACGGTGTGGCCTGCGCGGCGTATGCGCTCGCGCATGTTGCCGCCCATCTTGCCGAGGCCGACGAGACCGAGCTCCATCAGTTGTTCCTTAGGTTGCGACGTGGCATGAGGGCACCTTCGTACCCGTGTCCGAGCCTAAACCCGGACGCTCACGCACATCCGTGGGCATACGCGCTCAAACGTATGCCCCGACCTGCGGCTTCGTCGGCTGGTCGCCCGGACGCCCCGGTGGTCGCGCGCCGGCCCCGGTGGTCCACCGGGCCCGTCCCGGGCTGTGGACGACCGACGACCGACAACCGGCGACGGATCAGCCGCTGAGCCGCACCGGCATGATCAGGTACTTGTAGGCCTCGTCGGCCTCGGCGTCGACCGCGGGCTTTCCGCTGAGCAGCGCCGGCTTCGTGGACGTGGTGAAGGACAGCTGGGCCACCGGCGAGTCGATCGCGCTCAGGCCGTCCAGCAGGAACGTCGGGTTGAAGGCGATCGACACGTCGTCGCCCTCCAGCTGAGCGTCAACCCTTTCCACAGCCTGTGCGTCGTCACTGGAGCCGGCCTCCAGGATGAGCACGCCCTGCTCGAAGCTGAGCCGCACCGGGGTGTTCCGCTCGGCGACCAGGGCCACACGCTTGACGGCCTCCACGAAGGGGGCGGTCTCGATGACGGCCACGCTGTTGAACTCCGTCGGGAACAGCGAACGGTACTTCGGGAGGTCCCCCTCCAGCAGGCGCGTGGTCGTACGGCGCCCCGCGCCCTCGAAGCCGATCAGGCCCTCGCCCGCACCCGAGCCGGACAGTGCGATGGTCACGCTGTCGCCGCTGGTGAGGGCCTTGGCGGTGTCCAGGAGAGTCTTGGCGGGAACCAGGGCGACCGCGGAGGCCTCCGGGTTCTCCGGCTTCCACAGGAACTCGCGGACCGCGAAGCGGTAGCGGTCGGTGGACGCCAGCGTGACGGTGTCGCCCTCGATCTCGATGCGCACGCCGGTGAGCACCGGCAGCGTGTCGTCACGTCCGGCGGCGATGGCGACCTGGGCGGCGGCGGAGGCGAAGACCTCGCCGGGAACCGTGCCCGTCGCAGTCGGCATCTGCGGCAGCGCCGGGTACTCCTCCACAGGCAGCGTGTGGAGGGTGAACCGCGAGGAGCCGCAGACCACGGTCGCCCGTACACCGTCTGTGGAAATCTCCACCGGGCGGTTGGGGAGGGCGCGGCAGATGTCCGCGAGGAGGCGGCCGGAGACGAGGACCGTGCCCCCCTCCTCGACCTCGGCCTCCACCGACACGCGCGCGGAGACCTCGTAGTCGAAGCCGGACAGGCTCAGCTGACCTTCCTCGGCCTTCAGAAGGAGGCCGGCAAGGACAGGCGCCGGCGGACGGGCCGGGAGGCTGCGCGCCGCCCAGGCCACGGCCTCCGCGAGTACGTCGCGTTCCACCCGGATCTTCACTGTTGCCGCCTCCTGCTGTTGCCGGCGCTTCTCGGCCTGCCTGGCTCGTCGTCTGACTCGGTGTGCTCAGCCCCTGTGATGGGGAGGACACCGGGGAACAGTCTGACGCACCCCACTGACAGTAGGTGCCTCTCGGGGTCAAGTCGTGACGAGGGGCAGCTGGGAGCCGGACAGCGAGTTGTGCACAGGGCCCCCTTCGAAACGGATTCCCAGCTCTCTCTAGTTGGGAGTAGTAGTAGGGCCTGTGGAAACCGTGGATAACCCTGTTTTCGCAGCTCAGAGGCGATATTTTATCCACTGGGCCTGTGGGTGAGGGCAGTGGACAACCAGGTGTCTCTGTGGAGAACAGAAAGTTCTGCACACGCCGTGCACAGCCCGGGGCCACTTCTCCCCAGCGGCGTCCCCAGGTTTACCCACCTTTCCCACAGCCCAACCCGGCACCTTTGTGTGACGCCTTTCACTCGACGCGGTGAGAGGGCGCGTTGCGTTGCCGAACAGTGGACAGCCATGTGGAGAAGGCGGGACTTGCTGGGGACAACTGACCACAGCCTGTGGGTTGTCGGTGGACAACTCCGTACACAGCCTGTGGATCTTCTCGTCGTCCACAGTCTGTGGAGATCGTCTGTCCACGAATCCACAGGCGGCTGACCTTGCCTGATGCTTCTCCGGCAGAGCTGCCTGTGGACATGATCTGTATAACTTCCCAGTCCCCAGGGTGTGGACGGGAGAAAGTCACCGAATCTGTGGAGGGCGGCCGTAACCCCACGCTTATTCGAACAGTGGGTGTCGGGTGCGGGGACGGAGCACGACGGCCGACACCCCTCGGCGTGCGCCGGGGAACGGCGGGCGGCGTCCTCGGGAACGGGCGGTGGACCTTCCCGAGGACGGCTGCGGGTGCCCTGGGCAGTGCTGAGCGGCGCTTCTCGGGGACGGCGCTTCTCGGGGACGGCGCCTGTCGGGAACGGCGCCTGTCGGGAACGGCGAAGGCGCCCTCGGAACTCTCGTCCCGGGGCGCCTTCAGGGGCGTCCGGCTGTGGTCGTCTGTGTGTGTGGGCGTATGCCTGTGGCTTTACGCCTGTGGCCGTCAGCCGTTCTTGATGCGGTTGGTCAGCTCGGTGACCTGGTTGTAGATGGACCGGCGTTCGGCCATCAGCGCGCGGATCTTGCGGTCGGCGTGCATGACGGTCGTGTGGTCGCGGTTGCCGAACTGTGCGCCGATCTTGGGCAGGGACAGGTCGGTGAGCTCACGGCACAGGTACATGGCGATCTGCCGTGCGGTGACCAGGGCGCGGCCGCGCGAGGTGCCGCACAGGTCCTCGACGGTCAGACCGAAGTAGTCGGCGGTCGCGGCCATGATGGCGGTCGCGGTGATCTCGGGGGCCGCGTTCTCGCCGCCCGGGATCAGGTCCTTGAGGACGATCTCGGTCAGGCCGAGGTCCACCGGCTGCCGGTTGAGCGAGGCGAACGCCGTCACCCGGATCAGTGCGCCCTCCAACTCGCGGATGTTGCGCGAGATGCGGGAGGCGATGAACTCCAGTACCTCCGGCGGGGCGTTGAGCTGCTCCTGCACCGCCTTCTTGCGCAGGATCGCGATACGCGTCTCCAGCTCGGGCGGCTGGACGTCGGTGATCAGACCCCACTCGAAACGGTTCCGCAGCCGGTCCTCCAGGGTCACCAGCTGCTTGGGCGGCCGGTCGCTGGAGAGCACGATCTGCTTGTTGGCGTTGTGGAGCGTGTTGAAGGTGTGGAAGAACTCCTCCTGTGTCGACTCCTTGTCCGCCAGGAACTGGATGTCGTCGACGAGCAGGATGTCCATCTCGCGGTAGCGCTTGCGGAAGCTGTCGCCCTTGCCGTCGCGGATGGAGTTGATGAACTCGTTGGTGAACTCCTCCGAGCTCACGTACCGCACGCGCGTGCCCGGGTAGAGGCTCCGCGCGTAGTGCCCGATCGCGTGCAGCAGGTGCGTCTTGCCGAGCCCCGACTCGCCGTAGATGAAGAGGGGGTTGTACGCCTTGGCCGGCGCCTCCGCGACCGCGACCGCGGCGGCGTGCGCGAAACGGTTCGAGGCGCCGATGACGAAGGTGTCGAAGAGGTACTTCGGGTTCAGTCGTGCGGTGGGTTCGCCCGGACCTGTCGCGGGCGCGGGCTGCGCGGCCAGTGGGCCGGGGGCGCCACTGGGGGCGGGCAGAGTCGAGCCGACGGGTCCGCCGCGGTGCACATGACCGGAGCCCGGCGGGGGGTCGGGCAGCTCACGGCGGTCGGGTCGCTGGTCGTAGTCGCCCCGGCCCGAGTCGTAGTCGCCCCGGCCGTGGTCGAAGTCCGAGCGGGCCTGTTCGTAGTCGGCCCGGGAGTTGTCGTACTCGGACCGCTGCTGCTCGTACTCGGGTCGCTGTTGCTCGTACGGCGGCCGCTCCATCGACTGCTGGCGGTAGTCCTGCGACGGCGATGCGTACGGGTCGCGCTCCGGGAAGCCGAGCCGCTGCTGCTGCCAGCCGTAGTCGTCCTGGTGCGGGCGCGGCCAGGCGCCGGGCTCCGGGCGCTGGTAGTCCCCGGGGTAGGCGGGGCGGGGGGTGGGGAGCTGGTCCGCGCGCGGGGGCGGCAGCTGGTCGCCGGGTCCGCCGGACAGGTGTTCGGGTCGGCCGGGTGCGCGGTCGTCGGCGCGGTGGCGGCCGTAGCCCTCGTACCGGTCCCGGGTCCGGCTGTCGTAGGTGTCCGGGGGCTGAGCGTCATAGCCGTCGCGGTTCTGTGCCGGTACGGAGGGGAGCTCGGGTTCCTCGTAACGGGACGGAGCCGGGCGTGAGGGGGGCGGGGCGGGCGCGGGGGATTCGCCGATCGAGCTGTCGACGGTGATCGCGATGCGGATCGGGCGGCCGCACTCCCGGCTCAGGGTTTCGCTGACGATCGGCGCGAGCCGGCCTTCCAGTACGCCCTTGGCGAACTCGTTCGGCACCGCGAGCAGCGCGGTGTCCGCGACCAGTGCCAGGGGCTGGCAGCGCCTGATCCAGCGCTCGTCCTTGACCTCGACGCCCTGCCCGCTGCCCTCACCGAGAAGCTGCTCCAGTACTCGTGGCCACACTGCGGCAAGATCGGCAGGCAGGTCAGCCACAGGGCACGCTCTCTCACGGGTCCCACGAACGTGTGGTTCTGGGACAGGTAGGGATTTGAATCGGGCGGGAACGTCGGTTCCCGGTGGTCGGGCCGACACCAAGCCGTTGGGTCAGGGAGATGGGTCAGGGAGAAGGGAACGAATCGGAGTCCAGTCACGGTAGTCAGGGCGACCCGTGCGGTTCAAGTTGTTGTCCCCAGGCTGTGGATAGTGTCTCTCCGTGACCCCTGGTTTGACCGGATGGCGCGGCCCCGCGTACCGTAACCAGGTCGAGTTGTCGATGGCTGCTGCCGCCTGCCTCCGATGGGCACAGATCGCTTTGGGTGATCGGTAAGCGGTGCACTCGGGCGTTAACGCGAGCTACTCGTGGGCGCACGGTGACAGCCAGGACGGCACCCCGCAACCACCGATTCTTTCTGGAGCCCCCGAGTGAGCAAGCGCACCTTCCAGCCGAACAACCGTCGTCGCGCCAAGACCCACGGCTTCCGCCTGCGGATGCGTACCCGTGCCGGCCGCGCGATTCTCGCGAACCGCCGCAGCAAGGGTCGCGCCAGCCTGTCCGCCTGATCCCGATCAGGTCATGACGTCGTGCTGCCTACCGAGCATCGGCTGAGGCGGCGCGAGGACTTCGCGACCGCGGTACGACGAGGACGCCGGGCCGGGCGCCCGCTCCTCGTCGTCCACCTTCGAAGCGGTGCCACGGACCCGCACGCGCCTGGGGAGAGCGCTCCCCCGACGCGTGCGGGTTTCGTCGTGAGCAAGGCAGTCGGAGGCGCGGTCATACGGAACAAGGTCAAGCGCCGACTTCGTCATCTGATGCGGGAGCGAGTGGCTCTGCTGCCCCCCGGTAGCCTGGTAGTCGTACGAGCGCTGCCCGGTGCGGGCGACGCCGACCACGCACACTTGGCCCGAGACCTGGATGCCGCCCTTCAGCGGCTGCTGGGAGGGGGCGCGCGATGAAGTACCCGTTGCTGGCGCTGATCAAGCTGTACCAGTGGACCATCAGTCCGTTGCTCGGGCCGGTCTGCAAGTACTACCCGTCGTGCTCCCACTACGGCTACCAGGCCATCGACCGGCATGGTGCGCTCAAGGGCACGGCACTCACCGCCTGGCGCATCCTCCGGTGCAATCCGTGGTCACTGGGCGGTGTGGACCATGTCCCGCCGCGCAAGCGTCCGCGATGGCACGAGATGTTGCGCAACGCCTGGCGCGCACGCAAGGGCGGGACCTCCGCCGCCGAACCGGCCACTGAGGGACAAGGGGTGCCCGACCTCTCCTCGAGCCCGGCCGCCGAGAGCCCGTCCCATGCCCAAGGAGCATGATTAGTGGACACGATTGCCAGTCTCTTCAGCTTCATCACCACACCCGTTTCCTGGGTCATTGTCCAGTTCCACACGGTGTACGGCGCCATCTTCGGCCCTGACACCGGGTGGGCCTGGGGCTTGTCCATCGTGTCCCTGGTGATCCTGATCCGTATCTGCCTGATCCCGCTCTTCGTGAAGCAGATCAAGTCGACGCGGGCCATGCAGACGCTCCAGCCCGAGATGAAGAAGATCCAGGAGCGCTACAAGAACGACAAGCAGCGTCAGTCCGAAGAGATGATGAAGCTGTACAAGGAGACGGGTACCAACCCGCTCTCCTCGTGCCTTCCCATCCTGGCGCAGTCCCCCTTCTTCTTCGCCCTGTATCACGTGCTCAACGGCATCGCGACGGGCGACACCATCGGTGTGATCAACAAGAGCTTGCTGGAGAGCGCGCAGAAGGCGCACATCTTCGGTGCTCCGCTGGCCGCGAAGTTCACCGACAGCTCGGCGAAGGTGGAGTCGCTCGGCGCCTCCCTCACCGACGTCCGTGTCGTCACCGCGGTCATGATCGTCCTGATGTCGGCGTCGCAGTTCTACACGCAGCGCCAGCTGATGACGAAGAACGTCGACACCACGGTGAAGACGCCGTTCATGCAGCAGCAGAAGATGCTGATGTACGTCTTCCCGGTCATGTTCGCCGTGTTCGGCATCAACTTCCCGGTCGGTGTCCTCGTCTACTGGCTGACCACGAACGTGTGGACCATGGGCCAGCAGATGTACGTGATCCACAACAACCCGACCCCGGGTTCCAAGGCCCAGGCCGCCTACCTGGAGCGCCTGCAGAAGCACGTCGCGCACCACGGCAAGACCCGTAACCGCCGGGAACGCGCCATCGTCAAGGCGATCGTCGTCAAGGGCCGCGACCGCAACGAGTTCGAGCGCAAGTTCATCAACGGTCTCACCAAGGCCGGCCTCGCGGCCCAGGCCGACGGCTCCGTGGAAAAGAGCGATGGCTCGGCCGTCGCTGTCGCCGAGGACGGTACGCCGACCACCACCGGCGCTCCGAAGCGGCAGCAGCCCAAGCGGCAGAGCAAGTCTCAGCGCCAGTCCGGTGGGGCCAAGCCGGCGGGCGATACCGAGGCGACGACCTCCGCCACATCGCTGAGCAAGTCCGACGGGCCGTCGGACGAGCCGTCCGACGAGCCCTCCGATGAGCCCAAGGACGCCAAGCCCGCCGGTGCCGCCGGCGCCAAGAAGGCGGCCTCCAAGCCCGGCTCCGGCACTCGCAGCAAGGCCCAGTCCAGTCAGCGCAAGGGCCAGCAGCGTCCCAAGTCCCCGTCCAAGAAGTAAGCAAGAAGGAGTCCATCCCGTGACGGAAGGCACCACCTCCGCCGCCACCGAGGGTGGCGACACCCTGACCCGCCTGGAGCAGGAGGGCGAGATCGCGGCGGACTACCTCGAGGGTCTGCTGGACATCGCCGACCTCGACGGTGACATCGACATGGACGTCGAGGCCGACCGCGCCGCTGTCTCGATCATCAGCGACGCGGGCAGCCGCGACCTGCAGAAGCTGGTCGGTCGGGACGGCGAGGTGCTGGAGGCGCTCCAGGAGCTCACGCGCCTGGCCGTGCACCGGGAGACCGGGGACCGCAGCCGTCTGATGCTGGACATCGCCGGCTACCGGGCCAAGAAGCGTGCCGAGCTCTCCGAGCTGGGTGCCAAGGCCGCGGCCGAGGCGAAGAGCTCCGGTGAGCCGGTGAAGATGAAGCCGATGACGCCCTTCGAGCGCAAGGTCGTGCACGACGCGGTCAAGGCCGCGGGACTGAGCAGCGAGTCCGAGGGCGAGGAGCCGCAGCGCTTCGTCGTCGTGCTTCCCGCCTGATTCGGTACGTACATTCCTCCGGCCCCGTCTGTTGCGCAGGCGGGGCCGAACTTTGTCAGCCTGGTTTCTGGTGGTCGGCGCTGGATGCGCTGATGCGCTTACGGAAGGACGGTTCCCGTGACGGAGGCAGCGGAGCTCCCCCCTGCGCCCGAGCAGGCGCGTGACGTGTTCGGCGATCGCTTCGCCGATGCGGTCCGGTACGCGGAGCTGCTCGCTGAAGCAGGAGTGCAGAGGGGGCTCATCGGCCCGCGCGAGGTGCCCCGCCTGTGGGAGCGGCATCTGCTGAACTGCGCGGTGCTCTCGGACGTCGTGCCCGAGGGCGTGACCGTGTGCGATGTGGGCTCGGGAGCGGGGCTGCCGGGCATTCCGCTGGCTCTCGTCCGGGACGACCTGAAGATCACGCTGCTGGAGCCGCTCCTGCGGCGCACGAACTTCCTCACTGAGGTCGTTGAGCTCCTGGGCCTCGATCACGTGACGGTCGTCCGGGGGCGTGCCGAGGAGGTCATGGGGCAGCTGCAGCCGGTCCATGTCGTGACCGCGCGGGCAGTGGCGCCGCTGGACCGGTTGGCCACCTGGGGTATTCCGTTGCTGCGGCCGTACGGGGAGATGCTCGCGCTCAAGGGCGACACGGCAGAGGAGGAGCTGAAGAGCGCGGCCACGGCGCTGAGCAAGCTCGGTGCGGTGGAGACATCGATCCTGCATTGTGGTGAGGGCGTGGTGGACCCGATGTCCACGGTCGTCCGGGTTGAGGTCGGGGAGAGCCCGGGTGGTGTGCGCTTTGCCGCGAAGCGGGCGAAGGCGGCCCGGACAGGGCGGGCTCGTCGGCGTCGGGGGTAGGGCGGTCGGCAGTTTCTGTTTCCGTTGATCCAGCCGTGGGCTCATCCGTCCTGACGACCAGCGGTACTCCACACAAGCTGCCAAACTTACCCAACTCGGAGTGTCGCGCGGATACGGCGACAGCCGCTGTGCATCGTGTTTCACGTGAAACGTCGCTCACTGCTGCATGGCATCATCAGCCGCGGCCGCGCCGCGGCCGGACCCCGCGACCGAAAGCCTCTCGGGTCACTCGGAGAGGTATCGGAGTTGTCCACAGAGGTGGATTTCTCCACAGAACACCAGGCCTCACTGGTTCACGACCCCGAAGACATGGGAGGCTCTGTTCATAGCGAGCCTGAAGTCGAGGAGAGTGAATCCTTGCGGTCCGACGCCAACATCGCGGGACCGATGACCGATCCGGTCCCCGGTCCCCGTACCGAGTCGATGGGGGAGGATGTTTCACGTGAAACACCGCCTCCGATGGACGACACTCCCATCGGTCGTGCTGCCCAACTTGCGGTGGAGGCTCTAGGCCGCGCCGGTGAGGGCCTGCCACGGCCTGAACAGACGCGCGTCATGGTCGTCGCCAACCAGAAGGGTGGGGTGGGGAAGACCACGACGACGGTCAACCTTGCTGCTTCACTGGCTCTGCATGGTGGACGTGTCCTGGTGATCGACCTTGACCCGCAGGGCAATGCGTCCACTGCCCTGGGAATCGATCATCACGCCGAAGTTCCTTCGATCTACGACGTGTTGGTCGAGAGCAAGCCGCTGGCCGAAGTCGTCCAGCCGGTGCCCGACGTTGAAGGACTCTTCTGTGCGCCCGCCACGATCGATCTCGCCGGTGCGGAGATCGAGCTGGTGTCTTTGGTGGCGCGGGAGAGCCGACTGCAGCGGGCGATCCAGGCCTACGAGCAGCCCTTGGACTACATCCTCATCGACTGTCCGCCCTCGCTCGGCCTGCTGACCGTCAACGCCCTGGTGGCCGGCGCGGAGGTCCTTATCCCGATTCAGTGCGAGTACTACGCGCTTGAGGGCCTCGGCCAGCTGCTGCGCAACGTCGACCTGGTGCGGGGGCACCTCAACCCCGCCCTGCATGTGTCGACCATTCTGCTCACCATGTATGACGGCCGGACGCGTCTCGCGTCCCAGGTCGCCGACGAGGTGCGCAACCACTTCGGCAACGAGGTGCTGAGGACGAGCATTCCGCGCTCGGTCCGTATCTCCGAGGCGCCGAGCTATGGGCAGACGGTGCTGACCTACGATCCTGGATCGAGCGGTGCCCTCTCCTATCTTGAGGCGGCACGAGAAATCGCGCTGAAGGGTGTTGGCGTCGGGTACGACCCGAAGCAGGCTCACATCGGCGCACAGAACAACCCGAGCACGGTGGAGGGGATGCAGTGAGCGAGCGACGGAGGGGGCTGGGTCGTGGTCTCGGCGCGCTGATCCCCGCGGCCCCGACAGGGGAGAAGACGGCACCGCCGACGGGGAGCGGAGGGTCCACGCCTCCGGCGGCAGGGCCCACTCTCACCGCCGAGCGGGGAGTGGCGGCCGCGAAGGTGGCAACGCTGGCGCATGTTTCACGTGAAACAGAGGACCCGTCGGTGGACGCTGCCGAGGAGGCACCGGCCGCGCCTCTTGGTGCCCACTTCGCCGAACTGCCCATCGACTCCATCACACCGAACCCCCGCCAGCCGCGCGAGGTGTTCGACGAGGACCTTCTGCAGGAGCTCGTCACCTCCATCCAGGAGGTCGGCCTCCTCCAGCCCGTCGTCGTACGGCAACTGGGCCCCGCGCGGTACGAACTCATCATGGGTGAGCGCCGTTGGCGGGCCTGCCGTGAGGCCGGCCTGGAGGCGATCCCGGCGATCGTGCGCGCCACGGACGACGAGAAGCTGCTCCTGGACGCGCTCCTGGAGAACCTGCACCGTGCTCAGCTGAACCCGCTGGAAGAGGCGGCTGCCTATGACCAGCTGCTCAAGGACTTCAACTGCACGCATGATCAGCTGGCCGACCGGATCGGTCGCTCCCGTCCGCAGGTCTCCAACACCCTGCGCCTGCTGAAGCTTTCGCCCGCGGTGCAGCGCCGTGTGGCTGCGGGTGTTCTCTCCGCGGGGCACGCTCGGGCACTGCTCTCCGTGGAGGACTCGGAGGAGCAGGACCGGCTGGCTCATCGGATCGTCGCCGAAGGGCTGTCGGTGCGGGCGGTCGAGGAGATCGTCACCCTCATGGGTTCGCATCCGAAGAGCGCCCCACGCTCCAAGGGCCCGCGTGCCGGCGCCAGGGTCTCCCCGGCGCTGAGCGAGCTGGCGACCCGGCTCTCGGATCGCTTCGAGACGAGGGTGAAGGTCGACCTCGGTCAGAAGAAGGGCAAGATCACAGTCGAGTTCGCCTCGATGGAGGACCTTGAACGCATCCTTGGCAGCCTGGCACCTGGCGAGGGACCGGTTCTTCAAAGGAGTCTCGTGGACACCGACTCCGACTCCGACGAGACCGAGTCCTGAGCCTTCAGACTGTAGGACGACTTTCGACCGGTCGACCAGCAGAGCGGGCCGTGTCCGGTGTGTACCGGAACACGGCCCGCTCTTTGCTTTCAGGCGGTATCGATGGAATCACATTGTGGATACGATGCGTTCGGATATGGCGCGTCCACCTGGCGGCACCTTGATGGGGGAGGCGGGGGTCATGCGGACCATGAGCCGTTCCGGGCTGGTGACGGCCGGCCTCGGCCTGGGGGCGGTTGGCGGCTTCGTCGGCAGCCTGCTGAGGGAGCGGAGCGTCCTGACAGCCGCCCGCGACGCAGCGGGCGAAGGAAGCGAGGAACATCCTTCATGGGGCGTCGGCTCGTACCGCTCACCCTGGACAACCTTAAGGACCTTCCCAAGCGCTGTCGTTCGTGTGTCTTCTGGGAGTTGGACCCAGTCAGCGGTGAGGCCGCGGTAAAGGCGGGCACCCCGGCACTGGAGAAAGAGGCATGGATCTCCGCTGTTCTGCTGGACTGGGGATCCTGTGGCCGGGTCGTCTACGTGGACGAGGTGCCGGTCGGTTTCGTGTTGTATGCGCCGCCTGCCTATGTCCCCCGCTCGACGGCGTTTCCCACGAGCCCGGTGGCTCCCGACGCCGTCCAACTGATGACCGCCTTCATCATGCCGGGCTATCAGGGACAGGGCCTGGGCCGTGTGATGGTCCAGACGGTGGCCAAGGATCTACTGCGCAGGGGCTTCAAGGCCATTGAGGCCTTCGGGGACGCGCGGTGGCAGGCGCCGGCGTGTGTGCTGCCTGCCGAGCATTTGACGGCGGTGGGCTTCAAGACGGTCCGACCCCATCCGACGTACCCCCGCCTTCGGTTGGAGCTACGGACAACGCTCTCCTGGAAGGAGGATGTCGAGCTGGCGTTGGACCGCTTGCTCGGCGCCGTCCAGAAGGAGCCCGCGCTACGGCCGCTCTAGTCGCCGTTGAGCCTCTCCGTTGGCCTCTGTGCGCGCCCACCTCATACGAATGGGCCAGCCCTCAAGGGCTGGCCCATTCGTGTTTCACGTGAAACATCGTCGCTGTCGTGAAACGACGGTGCCGACAACTCGGGTCAGTCAGCGATGAAGTCCTCAAGGTCGCGCACGATCGCGGCCTTCGGCTTGGCACCGACGATGGTCTTGGCGACCTCGCCACCCTGGTACACGTTCAGGGTCGGGATGGACATCACGCCGTACTTGGCGGCCGTACCCGGGTTTTCGTCGATGTTGAGCTTGACGATCTCGATCTTGTCGCCGTACTCGGCGGCGATCGCCTCGAGGGACGGCGCGATCTGGCGGCACGGACCGCACCAGGCGGCCCAGAAGTCCACCAGGACGGGCTTGTCGCTCTTGAGGACGTCCTGCTCAAAAGAGTCGTCGGTCACGTTCTTCAGGGTGCCGGCCACGGCGGGGCTCCTTAAATGGTTGGTGCGGTGGGGCGGATGAGGGTCAGACAGCGGTCTTCTCGGGCTCGGCGGCCTGCTCGTCATCCGCGAGAGCGGCGAGGAAGCGCTCGGCGTCGAGGGCGGCGGAGCAGCCGGTGCCGGCTGCCGTGATCGCCTGGCGGTAGGTGTGGTCGACGACGTCACCGGCACCAAAGACACCGGTCAGGTTCGTCCGAGTGGAGGGGGCTTCGACCTTCAGGTAGCCCTCCTCGTCCAGGTCGAGCTGACCCTTGAAGAGTTCGGTGCGCGGGTCGTGGCCGATCGCGATGAACAGGCCCGTCACCGGCAGTTCGGACGTCTCGCCCGTCTTCAGATTGCGCAGCGTCAGGCCGGCCAGCTTCTGGTCGCCCTTGATCTCGGCGACCTCACTGTCCCAGACGAACTTGATCTTCGGGTCGCCGAAGGCGCGCTCCTGCATGGCCTTGGAGGCTCGCAGGGTGTCCCGACGGTGCACGACCGTCACGGACTTGGCGAACCGGGAGAGGAAGGTGGCCTCCTCCATGGCGGTGTCACCGCCACCGATCACGGCGATGTCCTGGTCCTTGAAGAAGAACCCGTCGCAGGTGGCGCACCAGGAGACTCCACGACCAGAGAGAGCGTCCTCGTTGGGCAGTCCGAGCTTGCGGTGCTGGGAGCCGGTGGTGACGATAACCGCCTTGGCACGGTGCACGGTGCCCGCCGTGTCGGTGACGGTCTTGATCTCACCGCTGAGGTCGACAGCAACCACGTCATCGGGAACGAGCTCGGCACCGAAGCGCTCGGCCTGGGCACGCATGTTGTCCATGAGCTCGGGGCCCATGATGCCGTCCTGGAAGCCGGGGAAGTTCTCCACGTCGGTGGTGTTCATGAGCGCGCCACCCGCGGTGACGGCGCCCTCGAACACCAGCGGCTTCAGCGACGCGCGCGCGGTGTAGAGCGCCGCCGTATAGCCGGCGGGCCCGGACCCGATGATGATCACGTTTCGGACGTCGCTCACGGCTTGATTCCTCGTCTCTGGAGACTGCTGCGTTCTGCTGCCGGTGGGAGCTTCTCTCACTACTCTCACCCCACCCAACGGATCCTACGGGGCGCGCATTCCCGGTGTGTCCGGGCACACGGAGTCGTAGCACCGCGCAGGGATGCCAAGGGTGCCAGGGGTCCGGACACGGTCCGCTCAGCGACCGGTGGAGGCCGATCCGGAGGGGCGCGGATACGAGTGCTTCAGCAGGACGTCACCAGGGGGAGCCGGAGCCTTCCCCGCACAGGCGGCGTCGACGACGTATGCCGTGACGCGGTCGGTGTGGGAGGTGTCGGGCAGGACCACGAGATACGCGGTCACGCCCTTGTACTGGCCCTGCTTGGCTGCCAGCGGGTTCTCGCTGCGACCGATGCCGTCAGTGATGCAGTCGGGCACGTCGACCGCGACCTTGATGTTCGGCCCATCGGTCTTGGCCCCTGGTGGATTGGTGCTGGTGCCGAAGTCGTCCTGCCCTTGGGAGCTCTTCCGCTCGCTGTGGTTCTCGGCGAGGAGACCCTCCACCTGGTGCTTCACCGTGTCCCCGGCGAAAGTGCTCACGGAGGTGTCCTCGCTCTGCCCTGCTGCGGGGTTGCCTCCGGAGTCGGAGCCCCCCATCGACTGGGCGAGCAGCGTGCCGAGGCCAAGGGCGGCAACCGTGAAGACCGTGCCCAGGACGACGGACCTCCGCCGAACGCTGCGCTTGCGACCCGGTCGGCCAGGGCCCGTGGCCGCGCGCGAGTGGCCCGTCGGGCGGTCTGCGGGTCGGTCTGCGCGGGGCGATGTTTCACGTGAAACATGGACGCCGCTGTTCTCGTCGAGCTCCGAATGCGACGCATCGGCCGGTCCCTGAGCCGTCGTGGCCTGGGGGGTGGGGGTCGTGGAATTCAGCAGTGCTTCGGCGGCCAGGGCGGCGTCGATGCGGCCGGCGATCTCGGCAGGCATGCGTGGTGGCCCCGGCAGCGTGCCGAGCAGGCCGCGGATCTCCTCCAGCGAGGCATACACGTCGGCGCACAGCACGCACTCGTCCAGGTGCTGTCGTACGTCCGCACTACGAGAAGGAGGGAGCAGACCTTCGGTGAGATCGGAGAGCTCCGTGACCTCCGGGTGCTCGGCCGTATCGGTCGTGGATGTCACGCTCGCCCACCTCCGCCCTTCACAGCAGCTGAATCGCTTGGCCCTGCATCTTGTGGTCCTGCTGCGGGTGGGACGGATGTCCCCTGCGTCCGGTTCCTTCTGCCCGCCGGCTTCTTGCCGCCCTCGCCGCTGCCGTCCGCACGGAGGTGGGTGAGCAAGGGAAGGAGTCTGGCTCTGCCCCGGGCACAACGGCTCTTCACGGTGCCCGTGGGGACGTCGAGGATCCTGGCGGCCTCTGCCACGGGGTAGCCCTGCATGTCCACCAGGACCAGAGCGGCGCGCTGGTCGGCGGGCAGGGTTCCCAGAGCCTCCAGGAGCTGACGGTGCAGGTCGTTGCGCTCCGCCGGAGCGGATGCCGACTCGTGCGGCTCCAAGAGCTGTTCCAGCCGCTCCGTGTCGTCGACGGGAGAGGTCTTCCGCGAGGCGGCCTTGCGAGCGCGGTCGAGACAGGCGTTCACCGTGATGCGGTGCAGCCAGGTCGTCACGGCCGACTGGCCGCGGAAGGTGTGGGCCGCCCGGTAGGCGGAGACGAGCGCGTCCTGGACCGCGTCGGCCGCCTCCTCACGGTCCCCCAGCGTGCGCAGCGCCACCGCCCACAGCCGGTCGCGGTGCCGCCGCACCAGCTCTCCGAAGGCCTCCGGCTCGCCCTCGACATGGCGGGCGAGGAGATCCTGATCGCTCGCCTCGCCATATCCAGCGCCGTCTGCCATCCGGCCCCCTCCCCTCGGCCTCAGCTGGTCACTTTGATGTCCGCCACGCGGCCACGGTAGGTACCGTCGTCGGTCAGGGGAAGTTTGGTCAGCCAGACCAGGAGATAGCGGGTCTTGACGGACTTGTCGGGCTTGAGTTTCACGGTCGTGCCTGAGCCTGCGGCGACCTTCGGATAGGCATCGAACGACGTGGGCTGCGAGCTCGCTGTACCGGAGGCGGCACGGAGTTCGACGGACGTGTTCCCTACGAAAGTGACCGTCACGGTCCCGACCTTCTGGGTCTTGCCGAGATCGAGGATGATGCCGAGACCCGGCTTCAGGTTTCCGAAGTCGGCACCCTTGTAGAAGTCCGTCTGCCAGTACGTTTTGGTGCTGTTGTCGTAGGTCTTGTCTATGTCTGAGGGCTTCTCGGACCCGTCGCCGAACGGGTCGAAGTCCTGGGCACCGCTGATGGCGATCGGCTGGCTGGTCGGCTTCGCCTGGCTCTTGTCGTTCCCGTCCGACGGCTGGTTCGTGTTCGTGTCGTCGGACGACTTGCCGCCCTGCTCCATCAGGGCGTCGGCGAGTTGCCAGCTGCCCAGGCCCAGGGCCGCGATGAGAAGGGCCGACACGGCCCACTTGAGGGCCTTGCCGGTACGGCTCTGCAGCGGGGGCGGCGGCGCCGCGATCGGCTGCGTGGCGCCCGGGTGGGGCGTCTGACGGCCGTACGTCCCCTGCTGGTAGCTCGTGCGCTGGTACGCGGGCGGAGCGGTGAAGGTGGGCTCCGGCGGGCGAATGCGGGGCATCTCGCCGATTGCCTTGACCAGCTCCTCCGGCGTGGTGCAGGCGGACTCGTGGCGGGAGGCGGTCGCGCCGTCGTTGACGAGAGCGCGCATCGCGAGCTCCGACAGGCCGCGGTGGACGCCGGCCCGTACCTGGTCGGGAGCGATGAGTCCGACATCCTTCGGCAGCCCGGAGAGGCCGTAGGCGTCCTCCTCGTACGGCCAGCGCTGGGTGAGCGCGGTGTAGAGCAGGGCGCCGATCGCCTCCGTGTCCGTGCGCTGCGGGGTGTCGGAGCTGATCCCGCGGAGTGCGGCGTTCACCGCGAGTCCGCGGATGCGCCACTGACCGGACCCGGAGCGCTGCACGGCGCTGGGGTTGAGCCGCAGATGGGAGAGGCCCTCGCGGTGTGCGGCGGCCATGGCGTGGGAGACCTGCGTCACCATCTGGTACGCGTCGTGCGGCTCCAGCGGGCCGGACGCGAGAAGCGTCGTCAGCTCCGTCGCGTCCGGCAGCCACTCGTGCACCACGTACACGAGGTCGTTCTCCTCGACCGCGTCCAGGACCTGCACGAAGCGAGGGTCACCCAGCAGGGCGGACGAGCGTGCCGCTGCCAGCACGGAGCGGGCCCGTGTGTGGTCGGCAGGCAGGATGTGTACGCCGACGGCGCGGCGGAGTTTCTCGTCCACCGCACGCCAGCTGCTGAAACCGTCCAGACGGGTGACGCATTCTTCGAGACGGTAGCGTCTGGCGAGCTTGTGGCCGCTGTGCAGTTCGGGCGGTGTGGTCTTCCCGACCTCCGTGCCGCCGCTCCCTGGTGCCTCTTCGCTCGCCGCGCTGTCCGTGTCCCGCTCCCGGTTCTGGGCCACCCCGTCGGCCGTGGACTGGTCCGCCTGTGCGGTCAGCGGCTCGTCGCCGCTGTTGTCTGCCACGTCGACGGCAGCCGTGCTCCGTTCCGCCACCGTCGTCCCTGCCTCCCCATCTGTTGCGCGTTGTCCGACGCCAAAGCCAATTGTGCCCACAGTCCGCCGCTATGAGCGACACACGGCGGCGGACGATGGTTGTGCGCTTACCCCCGCCTTAGCGCCCCAGGCGCCCGCGGACCATGCCGACCATTGAGTTGAGCTCCTCGATGCGCATCCGCCGCGCCGCGACGAAGAAGACACCGAGCAGAACGATTCCGCCGCCGACGAGCGCGAGCATAGAGCCACCGACGCCCTGCCCCAGGACGCGGGTGATGCCGTAGCAGGCGGCGCCGCCGAGCAGGGCCGCGGGCACCGAGGCGATGCCCAGTCTCGCGTACGTCCGCAGCACCGTGGACCCGTCCAGATCCCCGCCGAGCCGCTTGCTCAGCCGACGCCAGGCCACCCCGACACCGATCGAGTACGCCAGGCCGTACACGGCGGCCATGCCCACCACGGCCCAGCGGGCCGGCAGCACGAGGAAGCAGGCCCCGGACGCCAAGGCGTTGACGGCCGCGACGATGACCGTGTTGTAGAAGGGCGTCCGGGTGTCCTCGTAGGCGTAGAAGGCTCGCAGCACGACGTACTGCACGGAGTACGGGATCAGGCCGAGGCCGAAGGCCATCAGCATGTAGCCCATGTTCGTGGCGGAGCTGGTGCCGGAGGAGCCGAAGATCAGGGTGCACATCGGGATGCCGAGGGCGACGAACCCGAAGGCGATGGGCACGATCGCGACGGCCGTCGTCCGCAGGCCCTGGGAGATGTCGTCGCGGACGGCACCCGCGTCGTCCTCGGCGGCCGAGCGCGAGATCCGCGGCAGCAGGGCGGCCATCAGGGAGACCGTGATGATCGCCTGCGGCAGGCCCCAGATGAGCTGGGCGTTGGCGTAGGCGCTGAATCCGGTGCCGTCGATCTTCGATTCCGTGACCGACGCGGTGGCGAGCTGGGTGACGACGAGGGCGCCCGCCTGGTTGGCGAGGACGAACAGGATCGTCCACTTGGCGAGCATCGCGGCCTTGCCCAGGCCGTGGCCCTTCCAGTCGAAGCGCAGGCGCAGCTTGAAGCCTGTCTCCCGCAGGTACGGGATCATCGCGAGGGCCTGGACGACGAGGCCGAGGAGGACACCGATGCCGAGGAGCCGCTCCCCCTCCGGGGGGATGTTGTCGACGGTCATCTGCGAGTTGGCCGCGCTGCCGTAGACCCAGAGGAACGCCCCGAGGGTCACGATGATGACGATGTTGTTCAGGACCGGGGTCCACATCATCGCGCCGAACCGACCGCGGGCGTTGAGGATCTGCCCCATCACCACGTGGATGCCCATGAAGAAGATCGACGGCAGGAAGTAGCGGGTGAAGGTGACCGCGACCTCGTTGGCCGAGGGGTTCGTGGCGAGGGGGTTCGACAGGGCGCGGACCAGGAGCGGCGCGGCGAACATGGCGGCCGCGGTGAGCACGCCGAGGGCCACCATGACCAGGGTCAGCAGCCGGTTGGCGTAGGCCTCGCCGCCGTCGTCGTCCTCCTTCATGGAGCGCACCAGCTGGGGCACGAAGACGGAGTTCAGGCCGCCGCCGACGGTCAGGATGTAGATCATCGTCGGCAGCTGGTACGCCACCTGGAAGGACTCGCCCAGGAGGTTCAGGCCCAGGGCGGAGACGATCATCGCCGAGCGGATGAACCCGGTGAGGCGGGACACCATGGTGCCGGCCGCCATCACGGCGCTCGACTTCAGCAGCCCCGAGGCACGGCCGCCCTTCTTGGCCGCAGGTGCGGGAGCGGGCGCGGGGGTGCTCTGCTGAGGTTCGGCTCCCTGGGCGGGTCTCGGCGGCTGGGCAGGACCCGGTACGGACGGCTGATCCATGGGCGCGGGTGCGCCGCCCTGCTGCTGGTCTCGGAAGAGATGGGCGAAGGCGTCCGGCTCGTGCCGCTGCTCCCCGGCCCGCGTGACGAGGTCGTCCACGCCCACGAACTGCGTCGTACGGGGGTCGTCGCCGTACGGCAGATGCTGGGAGGGCCCCTCGGGCTCCGGCGGCGGGGTCTGTGCCCACACCCGCGGGTCGGGAGCGTACGGGGAGGAGGGCGGCTGGGCGTAGAGCGGCTGCTGCGGCTGGTACGTGCCCGGGGGCGGTGGAGGGTGGGCGGCGCGGTCGTAGAAGGCCTCGGCGACCGGGTCCTGGGCGGAGAGGTCCTGCGCCCGGTAGGGGTCCTGGCCGTAGGCGTCCGGCCCCTGGGCGTCCTGCGGGTACATGTCGGTGTGGGGCTGCGGCGGGACATGGCCCGGCCCGGGCTGCGGGCGCTCGGGATAGCCCGAGTCCGCCGCGCCCTGACCGCGGTCACCGTCGTACGGCGCGTTCATCCTTACCCCACCTCATCGTCCCCTGGCCCACGGGCCACGACATCGCTCAACGGTCCACTCTCTCACCCGTGCCGGACGGGTCGGCGCTTTCCTGTGCGGTGTCCGCCGACGGGTCACTCGGGTGCTCCGGCCCGTCGGCCCCTGACCGCACGCGGGACTCCTCCTCCGGTCCGTCCGCGTCGACGTCTTCGGTCTCGCTGGTCTCCTGGACCGCGGCGTCCTCCTCGGCAACCTCTTCCTCGGCCTGCCGCGCCGCCGCGCGCTTGCGCTGCGTGTACATCCGGAAGCCGGCGAGCACGAGCAGCAGGACTCCGCCGGCGATCACCAGCATCACCGTGGGCGTGAACTCGGTGACGTTCACGTCGAACGTCACGGGGGGACCATACTTCTGGCCGTCCTCCGTGTAGAGCTGCGCCTCCACCGCGACCACGCCGTTGGCGTTGGCGTTGGTGTTGAACTTCACTGACTGGCTGTGGCCGCCGGAGACCTTGATGGTCTGCTCCGCGTGGTCCTCGCCGTCGATCTCCAGGCGCTTCGGCTGCTTCGACGTGAGGCGCAGCACCAGCTTGTCGACGCCCTGCACGAGGTTGTTCTGCACCGTCACCGGGATCGTGGCGCTGCGGCCCGAGAGCTTGGTCTCCGACTTCTCGATCAGCCTGACCTGGTCGGTGAGGGTGCCGAGGTACGACCGCACGCTGTCGCGGTAGGGGCCGGCCTCACCGGCACGTCCGCGCCAGGAGGTGGACATCTCCCGGTTCATGGCCCGTCCGAAGGGCGTGACGACACGGGACTTGTCGGCGAGGATCATCTTGAAACGGTCGAGATCGGTCTGCGTGCCCAGGATCGTCTCGAAGGCCGAGGTCGGCAGCTGCTGCTTGCGCAGGGACTTGGGGTACGCGGATGCCGCCGGGACCTTCGTGCTGGCATTCGGGTCGGGCTTCGCGTCCGCGGCCGCCGACAGGTCCTGTGACTGGGACCAGTTTCCGTTCTGGAGGGCTGTCAGGGCCTGAGCCATCGTCTGGGCCTGGCTCGCGGACGGCATGCGCTGCGGGGCGATCACCACGCTGCGCTGCTTGCCGGGGTTCTGCAGGCTGGTCATCAGGCTCTGCGCGAGGAACCTCTGCACGGCCCGGGTCGCGTTGTCGGCCTTCGTCATGTCGCCCTGGAACGCGGTCGACAGTCGTGCGTCCGCGACGACCGCCGTGGTTCCGCCGCCGATGGGGCGGGCCGCGTTCGGCGTGTAGGTCAGGCCGCCGTCCTGGAGGCTGTCACTGCGGGCGATCACCTTGTCGGCACCCGCCGAGGTGGCGACCTTGACGATCGACGGGTCGACGGCGCCGTTCACGGGCCAGGAGAAGTCCGTCTCCGGTTCCACGTGGAGCACGGTCTCGACGGTGTCCGCGGCCACGTCGGTGGCGTCCTTGAGGTGGCTCAGCGAGCCGGAGACGTTCTTGCCGTTGTGTGCCAGCGAGGCGAGGTCGGGGTCGGCGAAGGGAAGGGCCACGACTTCCTCGCCCTGGACGGCCTCCTCCAGCTCGCCGAGCCACCGCTTGGCGATCGCCTGGTTCCTGCCCGCGACGGTGTCGGTGCCGCTCTTGACCCGGTAGCTGCGCGTCATCGCATCCACGGAGGCCAGGAGATCCGGGTCGATCACCCAGGTGATGTTGAGTTCCTTGCCCAGGTTGAGCATCTGGCCCAGGCGGCCGCCCGGGGCGATCTCGTTGGCCAGGTCGTCGTTCTGGAAGACGGGTGTCTGCTGTTCGCCCGGGCCCGTCTCCGCCGTCAGGTGGGAGGTGGAGATCAGGGGCCAGAGGTAGGTCGTCTTCGTCTTGGTGTCCGCCGTGTCCGGCTGCCAGGGGAGGAACGTCCGCTCGATGCCGAGCACCTGGTCGTACGGTGCGGACGCGGTCTTGCCCGAGAGGGAGATCCCGAGCTGGTAGACGCCGTCGTCCCCGAGGTCCAGGTTCTTGACCGGCACCGAGATGCTGAAGGACTGGGCGACGCCGGGCGCGAGCCGGGAGAACTTCTCGACGTACTTCCCTCCGACCTCCGTCCCGTCCGTGTACTGGTTGAAGCCGCTGCGCTTGGCGGCGTCGTCGATCGCCGCACGGCCGGACACCGTCCCGCCGACACGGAGCCCTACGTGGGCGCTCGTGACCGGCTGCTTGCCGTTGTTCCTGACCGTGCCGGAGACGGTGAGGGTGTCGCCGTCGCTGGGGACGCTGGGAGCGAGCGAGTCCAAGGAGACGTCGACCGTGTTCGATCCGGTGGCCTCGGCCGGTGAGGACTGCTCCGCGGAGTGCGCCGCCGGTGCGGTGGGCAGCTGGAGCAGACAGGCCAGCAGAGGAGCCCCGGCGAACAGTGCTCCGGTACGCCGGAGCCACCGGCGGGCAGGTGAGGCACTCATGCCCTGGGTGTCTGCCGCCTCGGCCACGCGCTCGCCCGTCCCTCGTCGTGTCAGTGGTCGTCGGAATGTGCGTCCACGCATGGTAACGATGTGCGCCGAGGGGAAGTGCCGCGGTCTGCCTCACAAGATCGGCGGACCGGGCCGCCGTGTCCCGTATGGGTACGTATTAAAGGGAGCGTTAAAGCGAGCGATCATGGGGACGACTGTGGACGTTCCATGAAGGCGCTCCCGGTGGCTGGGGGCACGTACCCTTTTCTGTTGTGCCGAACGCCAACGAAGACAAGCCCAGTGCCCTGAGCCAGGTGCAGCACCGCGCGGTGAGTGAACTCCTGCGGGTCTCCCCTGTCGCCGACGATCTCGCCCACCGTTTCCAGGAGGCCGGGTTCTCGCTCGCCCTTGTCGGCGGCTCGGTACGGGACGCGCTCCTCGGCCGGCTCGGCAACGACCTGGACTTCACGACGGAAGCACGTCCCGAGGACGTACTGAAGATTGTGCGACCGTGGGCGGACTCCGTGTGGGAGGTCGGTATCGCTTTCGGCACGGTGGGGATTCAGAAGGACGCCCGCGTCGGAGACGTTGTTCAGCGCTTCCAGATCGAGATCACCACGTATCGGTCGGAGGCGTACGACCGGACCTCGCGCAAGCCGGAGGTGTCCTACGGAGACTCCATCGAGGAGGACCTCGTACGGCGCGACTTCACGGTGAACGCGATGGCCGTGGCCCTTCCCGAGAAGAAGTTCATCGATCCGCACGGTGGTCTGGAGGACCTCGCGGAGCGTGTGTTGCGCACGCCCGGCACTCCGGAGGAGTCCTTCTCCGACGATCCCCTGCGGATGATGCGGGCCGCGCGTTTCGCCGCCCAGCTCGACTTCGAGGTGGCTCCCGACGTCGTCGCGGCGATGACCGGGATGGCCGGGCGGATCGAGATCGTCTCCGCCGAGCGGGTCCGGGACGAGCTGAACAAGCTGATCCTGTCCGCGTATCCGCGCAAGGGTCTGGCGCTGTTGGTCGAGAGCGGACTCGCGGGCCATGTGCTGCCCGAGCTTCCGGCGCTGCGGCTGGAGCGTGACGAGCACCACCGGCACAAGGACGTCTACGACCACACGCTGATCGTGTTGGAGCAGGCGATGGCGCTGGAGGAGAACGGTCCTGATCTCACACTCCGGCTCGCCGCGCTGCTGCATGACATCGGTAAGCCGAGGACGCGTCGCTTCGAGAAGGACGGCCGGGTCTCCTTCCACCACCACGAGGTGGTGGGCGCCAAGATGACCAAGAAGAGGATGACCACCCTCAAGTACTCCAACGACCTCATCAAGGACGTCTCGCGCCTGGTCGAACTCCACCTGCGCTTCCACGGCTACGGGACCGGGGAATGGACGGACTCGGCGGTCCGCCGGTACGTACGTGACGCCGGTCCGCTCCTGAGTCGCCTCCACCAGCTGACCCGCTCCGACTGCACCACTCGCAACAAGCGCAAGGCGAACGCCCTGTCGCGGGCGTACGACGGCTTGGAGGAGCGCATCGCTCAACTCCAGGAGCAGGAAGAGCTGGACGCCATCCGCCCGGACCTCGACGGCAACCAGATCATGGAGATCCTGGGCGTCGGTCCCGGCCCGGTCGTCGGGCAGGCCTACAAGTTCATGCTGGAGTTGCGACTGGAGAACGGTCCAATGGGGCACGACGCGGCGGTGTCGGCGCTCAAGGAGTGGTGGGCCGGGCAGGGCTGAACCCGGGGAGAAGCGGGGGCGTGCCGTGAAACGGGGCCATGTTTCACGTGAAACATGACCCCCGGGGAGAACTGGTCGCGCACATACCGAGGGGCGATGTTTCACGTGAAACATCGCCCCTTGAGCGTTCCGGCGTCGGCCTTACACGGACTTCAGGCAGAGCACCACGTTGTGGTTGTTGCCCACCTGGTAGTACGAGATCTCGGCTTCCTTGACCGACTTGCACTTGTTGCCGTCGCTGGTGTTGTCGAACTTCTCGACGACCTTGTACTGGGCGTCAGTGGAGGAGCAGTCGACCGTCTTCAGGTCCGGCGAGGACTGCGAGCCCTCGTTGTGCATGCAGCTGCCGACGGAGGTGGTCTCGGCGTCACTCTGGCCCAGGTACCACTTGCCGACTGCGACGACTATGGCGACGACGATGAAGGCGCCGATGCGCAGCAGCGTCTTACTGACGCGCTTCTTCGGTGCGGGCGGCGGGACCGGAGCCCCCTGGAACGGCGCGCCCGGCTGCGGCGGATAGGGCTGCTGAGGGAACCCCGGCTGGACGGGCTGTGTGGCGTACGGATTCTGGCCCTGGGGCGGCGGAGTGGTCACTTGGGGGTCCCCCTTGGATGCGTGCGCATGGCGCGAAATAAGACGTGCGTAAGCTACCGGGGCCCACTGACAACTTGAGACTTCAGGAATGCTCTGTGGCATTGATGTGACACTTACTGCCGTTCAAAGCGGGTCATACCCGCAGCAACCGCCGCGTAGGCAGCGGCGATTGTTATGACCAGGGCGGCTGAGCGGCCGTCAGGCGGGAGCATCAGGGCAGCCACTCCGGCGGCGCCGACGAAGGCGATGTTGAACAGCACGTCGTAGACCGAGAAGATCCGGCCACGAAAACCGTCATCGACCGAGGACTGGACAAGCGTGTCCGTGGCGATCTTCGCGCCCTGGGTGACGAGGCCCAGGACGAATGCCGCGATCAGTATGGGGACTTCGGCGAACGGCAGCCCCAGAGCCGGCACCAGGACGGCGGCGGCACCGGCACAGGTGACGATCCACAGGCCTGGTCCCAGCTGCCCGGCCGCCCACGGAGTCACCACGGCCGCCGCGAAGAAACCCGCGCCCGAGATCCCCACAGCGAGGCCCAGCAGGGCCAGTCCCTCGTCGGAGGTGGACGACCAGGCGTACCGGCAGAGCATCAGCACCATGACGGTCAGGGCGCCGTAGCAGAACCGCATCAGCGTCATGGAGGCCAGCGCCCAGGCCGCCTCCCGCCGCTGGGGCTCTACGAGATGCCGTACGCCCGCCACCAGGTCCCGCACGGTGCCGGTGAGCGCCGCTCGCAGCCGTAGCCGCACCAGGTTCGGCTCGGGCCCGAGCAGTTCCGGTGCCATGCGCAGGGAGGCGAGGCCCGCACACAGGTACAGGGCCGCGCCGACGAGGACCACCGCGGCGTCGGAGTCCGCCACCACCAGCCGTACGACGAAGGCGATCCCGCCGCCCGCGGTGGCGGCGAGTGTTCCGGCTGTCGGTGAGAGGGAGTTGGCCATCACCAGGCGGTCGGTGTCCACCACGCGTGGCAACGCTGCCGAGAGCCCGGCCAGGACGAAGCGGTTGACCGCGGTGACACAGAGCGCGGAGAGGTAGAAGAGCCAGTCCGGCACGTCGCTCAGGATCAGGACGGCCGTCACACAGGCCAGGAGAGCGCGCAGAAGGTTGCCGTACAGGAAGACCTGGCGGCGTCGCCAGCGGTCCAGCAGGACACCGGCGAACGGGCCGACGAGCGAGTACGGCAGGAGCAGGACGGCCATGGCCGAGGCGATCGCCGCGGCCGACGTCTGCTTCTCCGGTGAGAAGACGACATACGTGGCGAGCGCAACCTGGTAGACGCCGTCGGCGCCCTGGGAGAGCAGCCGTACGGCGAGCAGGCGCCGGAAGTTCCGGAAGCGGAGCAGGACGCGCAGGTCACGCACGACGGACATGGGGCACAGCCTCACACACGGGGAAAGCCCCCGGGTCATGCGACCCGGGGACCCCCGCAGGACTCGGGGCGAAGCGCCTCAGGGCCCTGTTGTGCCGGTGCGCGGCGGTTGGTCAGCCGCTAGCGCTCGACCTCGCCCTTGATGAACTTCTCCACGTTCTCGCGGGCCTCGTCGTCGAAGTACTGGACCGGCGGGGACTTCATGAAGTAGCTCGAGGCCGACAGGATCGGGCCTGCGATGCCGCGGTCCTTGGCGATCTTGGCGGCGCGCACGGCGTCGATGATGACACCGGCGGAGTTCGGGGAGTCCCACACCTCGAGCTTGTACTCCAGGTTCAGCGGGACGTCACCGAAGGCACGGCCCTCCAGACGGACGTAGGCCCACTTGCGGTCGTCGAGCCAGGCGACCCAGTCGGAGGGACCGATGTGGACGTTGCCCTCGCCGAGCTCCCGGTCGCGGATCTGGGAGGTCACGGCCTGCGTCTTGGAGATCTTCTTGGACTCCAGGCGCTCACGCTCGAGCATGTTCTTGAAGTCCATGTTGCCGCCGACGTTCAGCTGCATCGTGCGGTCCAGGATGACGCCCCGGTCCTCGAACAGCTTCGCCATGACACGGTGCGTGATGGTCGCGCCGACCTGCGACTTGATGTCGTCCCCGACGATCGGGACGCCCGCCTCGGTGAACTTGTCCGCCCACTCCTTGGTGCCGGCGATGAAGACCGGAAGGGCGTTGACGAAGGCGACCTTGGCATCGATGGCGCACTGGGCGTAGAACTTCGCCGCGTCCTCGGACCCCACCGGCAGGTAGCAGACGAGGACGTCGACCTGCCTGTCCTTGAGGACCTGGACGACGTCGACCGGCTCCTCGGCGGCCTCCTCGATGGTGGCCCGGTAGTACTTGCCCAGGCCGTCGAGGGTGTGGCCGCGCTGAACGGTCACGCCGGTGCTGGGCACGTCGCAGATCTTGATGGTGTTGTTCTCGGAGGCGCCGATGGCGTCGGCGAGATCCAGGCCGACCTTCTTGGCGTCTACGTCGAACGCGGCGACGAACTCGACATCGCGGACGTGGTAGTCGCCGAACTGGACGTGCATCAGGCCGGGGACCTTGGACGCCGGGTCGGCGTCCTTGTAGTACTCGACTCCCTGCACCAGCGATGCGGCGCAATTGCCCACACCGACGATGGCTACGCGAACCGAACCCATTCCGGTTGCTCCCTGTGTGTACGAGTGAGGCCCTGGCAGGGGTCTCACGTGGCAGTGTCGCCGGGCGTATCCGGACCGGGGTCGTCCCCGGGCCGGGGCAGGACGCCCGGCGCTCCCTCTGTGGTGTCGCGAGCGGGTTCTCCATGGGCGCGCCCCTTGAGGTCACGGCCCGCCCGCTCGCTCTCGATGAGCTCGTTCAGCCAGCGCACTTCGCGCTCCACGGACTCCATCCCGTGGCGCTGGAGCTCAAGCGTGTAGTCGTCGAGGCGCTCCCGGGTGCGCGCCAGGGAGGCGCGCATCTTCTCCAGCCGCTCCTCCAAGCGGCTGCGACGGCCCTCCAGGACGCGCATGCGCACGTCGCGGGAGGTCTGCCCGAAGAAGGCGAAACGAGCGGCGAAGGTCTCGTCCTCGTACGCGTCGGGGCCCGTCTGCGAAAGCAGATCCTCGAAGTGCTCCTTACCTTCCGCCGTCAACCGGTAGACGATTTTTGCCCGGCGCCCGGTGAGCGGGGCGGCGGGAGTCTCGTCCTGCGCGCCCCCCGATTCCTCGATCAACCAGCCGTTGGCAACCAGCGTCTTGAGGCAGGGGTAGAGCGTCCCGTAGCTGAAGGCGCGGAACACACCCAGTGACGTATTGAGTCGTTTGCGCAGCTCATAGCCGTGCATCGGAGATTCGCGGAGCAGCCCGAGTACGGCGAACTCGAGGATTCCGGAGCGCCGGCTCATCGTCGCCTCCTCTCTGCCGCGGCCTCGTCGGCACCTCTTTATGCCGAGCTGATGTATCGACTCGATACATCTCGACGATAGAACGACCCTCCGGGTGCGACAAGAGGGAGCACGGTGAACGGGATCACATCACCGTTTCGTTGCAGGCAAGTTGCCTGGTTTGGGATGAAGTTCGGTCCTCGGGGGTTTTGGTGGTGCGTAGTGTGTGCGCCATGCACACCACCGGGAACCGAGTGACGTCTGAGGACGTCGTCGTCCTTGGTGCAGTACGGATGAATGCCAACACGACCGCATCCGTACTTCGGGGGGACAGGAAACCAGCCGCCGTTTCCAGGCGCGCAGGGGTGCGCCTGCCCGAGGAGTAGTCGTTCGATGAGCGAGCACCGTCGCAAACCGCCGCAGCCGCAGGGAGACGGACGTGCTGCGGCCCGACGCGGCCAGTCGGCGTCCTCCGGCCGCCGCGCGGCACCGCGAGGCGCCACCGGGTCTCCTTCCGACTCCTATGGCGCGGGAGGTGAGGAGCGCCCGTACGGCGGCCGTGCCGAAGCCCGGCGGGCGGCACAGAGAAGTACAGGGGGTGGCCGCCGCAGAGCGGCACCCGAAGGCGCGGGACGTGGTCCCGGGCGCGGCAGAGGGCGTGCCGCGCCGCCTCCAGGGAAACGGATCATCGACTACCCCCGCGCGGGGAAGTACGGTGGTGCCCGCTGGGTGCCGTCATGGCGGCTCGTGACGGGTCTGATCATCGGCTTCTTCGGGAGCCTGGTGGCGGTCGCGGGCATCGGTTACGCGCTCGTTGGCGTGCCCGACCCGGCCAAGGCGGCCCAGGCGCAGAACAACGTCTACTACTGGGACGACGGCAGCCCGATGGTCTCCAGCGGTGGTGAGGCGAACCGCCAGATCATCGCGTACTCCAAGATCCCCAAGGCGATGCGGTACGCGGTCATCTCGGCCGAGAACAAGACGTTCGAGACCGACAGCGGCGTCGACCCGATGGGTATCGCGCGTGCCCTCGTCAACATGGCCAAGGGCGGCGACACCCAGGGTGGCTCGACCATCACCCAGCAGTACGTGAAGAACGCGATGCTGGACGATCAGTCGCAGACCCTGACCCGGAAGTTCAAGGAACTCTTCATCTCCATCAAGGTGGGCACGAAGAAGTCCAAGGACGAGGTGATGAGCGGCTACCTGAACACCGCCTACTACGGGCGCAACGCCTACGGCATCCAGGCCGCCGCCCGTGCCTACTTCAACAAGGACGCCGACGAGCTGAACCCGAGTGAGTGCGCCTTCCTGGCCGGCGTGCTCAAGGGAGCGACGTACTACGACCCCGCGGGCTCCGTCGAGATCGACCCCGCTGCCACTCCTCAGGCCAACCGCAAGCGGGCCGAGGAACGCTGGAAGTGGATCCTCGGCGAGATGGTCAAGGACGGGCACCTCAGCCAGTCCGAGGCGGCCAAGTACCCGTCGTTCCCCAAGGTCCAGAGCCCTCGCTCGAACAATGATCTGAAGGGCCAGGTCGGTTACCTCGTCGACCTCGCCAGGGCCTACATCATCAAGAACACCAACATCTCGGAGATCGACCTGCGGCGGGGCGGCTACGAGATCCACACGACCTTCGACAAGAAGATGGTCAACCAGCTCTCCGATGCCGTGACGAAGGTCCGCAAGGAGAACATCAAGCCCAAGGAGCGCCCGAAGACGGACACCCACGTCGAGTTCGGCGGGGCTTCGGTGGACCCGACCACCGGCGCCATCAGGGCGATCTACGGCGGCGCGGACGCGACCAAGCACTTCACCAACAACGCCGACCAGACCGGCGCCCAGGTGGGCTCGACGTTCAAGCCCTTCGTGCTGGCCGCCGCCATGAAGTGGGGCGTGCGTGACAAGAACGGCGACGAGGAGCAGCCGCAGGACGAACGGACCATCGTCTCCCCGAAGAGCCTGTTCAGCGGCAAGAACAACCTCAAGGTCAAGGAGTACAACGGCGACATCTGGACGAACGAGAAGGGCGAGGAGTGGCTGCAGGCCAATGACGGAGACGAGTCGTACGGCAGCCCGCCGAACTACGACATCAGCGTTCGTGAGGCGATGAGGGTCTCGGCGAACTCCGCGTTCGTTCAGCTCGGCATGGACGTCGGCCTTGACAAGGTCAAGGAGTCCGCCATGGACGCGGGTCTCCTCGAGAGCAGCCTGACGGGCACCAGTTACCCGTCCTTCTCGATCGGCATCTCCGACCCGAGCGCCATCCGTATGGCCGGGGCGTACTCCACCTTCGCGGACAGTGGCAAGCAGCGCGACCTCTACTCGGTGAAGGAGATCGAGGGCGAGGACGGTGTCGTCTTCAACCACCAGGACATCGCCAAGACCAAGCAGGCCTTCACCGCCAAGGTCGCCGACAACGTCACCGACGTCCTGAAGACCGTGGTCGACGAGGGAACCGGTACCAACGCCAAGCTGCCGGGCCGTGACGTGGCCGGCAAGACCGGTACCACCGACGGCAACAAGTCCGCCTGGTTCGTCGGGTACACCCCGCAGTTGTCGACAGCCATCGGCATGTACCGCATGGACGACAACGAGAAGATCAAGAACCGCGAGTTCCTGCAGATGTACGGAACCGGTGGTCAGAAGTCGATCCACGGTGCCTCGTTCCCGTCAGAAATCTGGCACGACTACATGGAGCAGGCGCTCAAGGGCAAGAAGGTCCTCGACTTCCCCACGCCCGAACCCATCGGTGTCGTGGTCAACGACGATCCGGACCCGACTCCCACCCCGACTCCCACCCCGTCGGACGAGGAGAGCACGGATCCCAGCCCGTCGCCGAGTGAGAGCGAGGTCTCACCGTCGCCCACACCGAGCGAGACCTGCAACCCGTTCGACCCGACCTGCAACGACGTGGGTGGCAACGATGCGGGTGGTACGGACGCCGGAGGCACGGACGGCGGTGTGAGTCCGTCACCGACGGAATCCGATGGCAACACGAGAGGCAATGGCAACGGCGGAGGCATCTTCGGATGACCGATCGCCGGCCACCGGTAGGTGGGCACCGCCGGGGGTGTTTCACGTGAAACATCCGTCGTGAGGTGTTTCACGTGAAACGAGGGCCGCCGCACCCCACCGGGTGCGGCGGCCCTCGGTTTTTTCCTAGGTACGTACGGCAGGATGTGCGGCATGCCCAGTGCAGACACGACGCCAGTGAGCGTGGACGAGCCGGAGCCGGTGCGGCCGACCAAGGAGGACGAGGTCGCCGCGAGCGGCAGTGAGCTGATCGGCGGCCCCATCGGGCGGCGCGCACTGCTCGGGACGTCCTGGTGGACTCCCGTGCGGGTGGTCGCGCTCGTGGCGATCGGCATGTTCGCCCTCGGCATGGTCCAGAAGCTGCCCTGTTACGACGGTGCCTGGTTCTTCGGGGCCAGCTCCCAGTACACGCACGCGTGCTACTCGGACATCCCGCACCTCTACCAGGGGCGCGGCTTCGCCGACGGCCTGGTGCCGTACTTCGACAAGCTCTCCGGCGACATGGAGTACCTGGAGTACCCCGTGCTGACCGGTGTGTTCATGGAGGTTGCCTCCTGGCTCACCCCGGGCAGCGGCAGCATCCAGGACCAGGAGCAGTGGTACTGGATGGTCAATGCCGGGATGCTGATGGTGTGCGCGGCGGTCATCGCCGTCTGCACCGTGCGCACCCAGCGTCGTCGCCCCTGGGACGGCCTTCTGGTGGCCCTCGCGCCCGCCTTCGCGCTGACGGCGACCATCAACTGGGACCTGCTCGCCGTGGCTCTGCTTGCCGCCGGGATGCTGATGTGGTCACGGCGGCGCCCCTTGGCCTTCGGTGTGCTGGTGGGGCTCGCCACGGCCGCCAAGTTCTATCCGTTCCTGGTTTTCGGGCCGCTCCTCGTGCTGTGCTGGCGGGCGGGCAAGTGGCGGGAGTTCGGGACGGCGCTGCTCGGGGCTGTCGGCGCCTGGCTCGCCGTGAACCTTCCGGTGATGTTCCTCGCTCCGGAGGGGTGGGCGAAGTTCTACAGCTTCAGTCGCGAGCGGGGAGTCGACTTCGGCTCGATCTTCCTCCTCCTCTCGCAGCGGTTCGACATCCAGATCACCCCGGACACGGCCAACACCTCCGCGATGATCATGATGGTGCTCGCCTGCGGGGGCGTCGCGGCACTAGCGTTCACGGCCCCGCGCCGGCCACGCCTCGCCCAGCTTGTCTTCCTGATCGTCGCGGCCTTCATCCTCACCAACAAGGTCTACTCGCCGCAGTACGTGCTCTGGCTGGTCCCTCTCGCCGTGCTGGCCCGGCCCCGCTGGCGGGACTTCCTGATCTGGCAGGCGTGCGAGGTCGCGTACTTCCTCGGAATCTGGATGTACCTCGCCTACACAACCAGCGGGGATGCCCACAAGGGGCTGCCGACCGAGGGCTACCAACTCGCCATCGCCGTCCACCTGCTGGGGACGCTGTATCTGTGCGCCGTCGTCGTACGGGACATCTACCTGCCGGAGCGTGACGTGGTGCGCCGGGCCGGCGACGACGATCCCGCGGGCGGCGTACTGGACGGCGCGGAGGACCGTTTCGTGCTCGGTGCTGCGGCCCACCCGCCGCGCCACGCGGCGCACCTCGACGGGCCGCACGTCGAATGGGGTGGCTGCGGTACCACCGAGAGTTCGCCCTGAGCGAACAGGCCGTAGGGAAGGTACGCAGAAGGCCGTACACGGAGTCCGTGTACGGCCTTCTGCGTACGGAGAGGCGAGCGAAAGCCGGGGCCGCGCCGGGTCAGCGGTCGACGATCCGGTCGAACTGCGTGGTGGTGTGCCGCAGGTGGGCCACCAGTTCCTCGCCCACCTTCGGTTCCGGGGCGTCCGCGGGCACGAAGAGGATCGACACCTGCATGTGCGGCGGCTCAGCGAACCAGCGCTGCTTGCCGCCCCAGACGAACGGAGAAAGGTTCCGGTTGACCGTGGCGAGGCCGGCGCGTGCGACGCCCTTGGCGCGCGGCATGACGCCGTGCAGCGCCTTCGGGGCCTCCAGGCCCACCCCGTGCGACGTACCGCCCGCCACGACCACCAGGTAGCCGTCGGAGGCCGCCTTCTGCTGTCGGTAGCCGAAGCGGTCGCCCTTCGAGACCCGTGTGACGTCCAGGACGGCACCGCGGTACTCGGTCGCCTCGTGGTCCCCCAGCCACAGCCGCGTGCCGATACGGGCGCGGAAGCGGGTCTGCGGGAACTGCTGCTGCAGGCGGACAAGCTCCTCGGCCTTGAGGTGGCTGACGAACATCGTGTGAAGCGGCAGACGGGCCGCACGCAGGCGGTCCATCCAGCCGATGACCTCCTCGACGGCGTCCGAGCCGTCGGTGCGGTCCAGCGGCAGGTGGAGGGCGAACCCCTCCAGGCGGACATTCTCTATGGCGGCGTGGAGCTGGGGCAGGTCCTGCTCGCTCACACCGTGCCGCTTCATCGAGGACATGACCTCGATGACCACGCGCGCGCCCACGAGACCGTACACGCCGTCCACGGACGACACGGAGCGGATGACGCGGTCGGGCAGCGGCACCGGCTCCTCGCCCCGCCGGAACGGTGTGAGCACGAGCAGGTCGCCGCTGAACCAGTCCTTGATCCGGGCGGCCTCGTAGGTGGTGCCGATGGCGAGGATGTCCGACCCGAGGCGCGTGGCCTCCTCCGCCAGCCGCTCGTGGCCGAAGCCGTAGCCGTTGCCCTTGCAGACGGGGACGAGCCCCGGGAACTGCTCCTGCACATGCTTGTGGTGTGCCCGCCAGCGCGCGGTGTCGACGGAGAGCGTGAGCGCCATGGCCGGTCCCGGAACCTTTCTTGTGGCTGCCGTGTATCAGGGTGTGAAGCGCAATTGTGGTGCATCCGCCGGACCGGCGGGGCGATGCCGGACCGCGTCAGCGGCGCGACATGTACATGTCGAGCGCCTTGTGGAGCAGCTTGTTGAGCGGGAAGTCCCACTCGCCCAGGTACTCCGCGGCCTGCCCGCCCGTGCCCACCTTGAACTGGATCAGACCGAAAAGGTGGTCCGTCTCGTCCAGCGAGTCGGAGATGCCGCGCAGGTCGTACACGGTCGCGCCGAGGGCATAGGAGTCGCGCAGCATCCGCCACTGCATGGCGTTCGAGGGCCGGACCTCACGCCCGATGTTGTCCGACGCGCCGTACGAGTACCAGACGTGCCCGCCGACGACCAGCATCGTCGCCGCCGACAGGTTCACGCCGTTGTGCCGGGCGAAGTACAGCCGCATGCGGTTGGGGTCCTCGGTGTTGAGGGCCGTCCACATGCGCTGGAAGTACGACAGCGGCCGCGGCCGGAAACGGTCGCGCACGGCCGTGATCTCGTAGAGCCGCTGCCACTCCTCCAGGTCGTGGTAACCGCCCTGGACGACCTCGACGCCCGCCTTCTCGGCCTTCTTGATGTTGCGCCGCCACAGCTGGTTGAAGTTCTTGTGGACCTCTTCCAGGGAGCGGTTCGCGAGCGGCACCTGGAAGACGTAGCGGGGCTGGACGTCACCGAAGCCGGCCCCGCCGTCCTCGCCCTGCTGCCAGCCCATGCGGCGCAGCTTGTCGGAGACCTCGAAGGCCCGCGGCTCGATGAAGTCGGCCTCGATGTCGCGCAGGCGCTTCACGTCCGGGTCCTGGATGCCCTTCTTGATGGACGTGGCTTCCCAGCGGCGGATGATCACCGGCGGGCCCATCTTCACGGAGAAGGCGCCCTGCTGCTTGAGGTGCGCGAGCATCGGTTCCAGCCAGTCGGTCAGATTCGGCGCGAACCAGTTGATGACCGGGCCCTCGGGCAGATAGGCGAGGTAGCGCTTGATCTTGGGCAGCTGCCGGTACAGGACAAGGCCGGCGCCGACCATCTCGCCCGTCTTGTCGAACCACCCGAGGCTCTCGGAGCGCCACTCCGCCTTGACATCGGCCCAGGCCGGGACCTGCATGTGGCTCGCCGCCGGCAGGCTCTGGATGTACGCCAGATGCTGCTCTCGGCTGATCGTCCTCAGGGTCAGGCTCATTCGGGGCGCTCCTCGGGCTGGTGTGTCCCCATGGGTACAGGGGCTCCGGCTCTAGCGCCGAAGCCTACTGCGCCCTGCGAGCGCGCCGTCTGGCCGTATGCAACCTGGGTCCCGACCGGTGCGTGGGCGGGACGCCGAGGGGTGTTGTCCGGCCGGCTGACGGGTCGTCGGCCGAGAGCCTGCCGATGCCCCGTCAGCCGGACGCGACGGGATCAGCCGATGAGCCCGCCGAAGAGGCCCCCGTGTGCCATGCCGAGGAAGAAGCCGACCGCCGAGGCACCGAGACCCACGATCAGACCGAAGCGCTCACGGGTCGTCTCGGAGATGAACTGCCCGTACGCCCCGGTCAGGATCCCCACCAGCCCTGTCCAGGAACTGAGCAGGTGCAGATGGTGGAACATCGCCGTGACGAAGGAGACCACCCCGAGCACGAGCGTCACGGCAAGAAGGGTGTCCTGCACGGGATGGGGCTTGTGATCGGTGGCGAACAGGGATCCGGCGATGTTGGGTCGCATTATCTGTGCCATAGGGCACCTCCTGCGGAAGGCGGCGCATCGTAGCGCCTTACACACCCGATGTGTACAGATTGACGGTCCGCGCCGCCTGATTTCAACCCGGAGGACGGGTGCGGGTACTCTGTACCGTCTGCAAGGTGTCTGCCCTGGCCACGACGGGGGATCCCAGCCGGGATCCCCGATTGTCAGTGGCGGCCGATACCGTTGCGTACGCATCACAACCCTCCTGCCACGGAACGACCGTGGCCGCTGAGTCCAAAGGAGGTGGGTTCTACATGCGTCACTACGAGGTGATGGTCATCCTCGACCCCGATCTGGAGGAGCGCGCCGTCGCCCCCCTGATCGAGAACTTCCTCTCCGTCGTCCGTGAGGGCAACGGAAAGGTCGAGAAGGTCGACACCTGGGGCCGTCGTCGTCTCTCGTACGAGATCAAGAAGAAGCCTGAGGGCATCTACTCGGTCATCGACCTTCAGGCCGAGCCTGCGGTCGTCAAGGAGCTCGACCGCCAGATGAACCTGAACGAGTCGGTCCTCCGGACCAAGGTCCTCCGCCCCGAGACCCACTGAGCACTCCCGCTCAGCTGATCTCGGGACTCGAGTAGCAGCACCAGCAGCCAGCAGCAATCCCGCCGAGAGGTTCCCCATGGCAGGCGAGACCGTCATCACGGTCGTCGGCAATCTTGTCGACGACCCCGAGCTGCGCTTCACCCCTTCCGGTGCGGCGGTCGCGAAGTTCCGTGTCGCGTCCACGCCCCGCACCTTCGACCGCCAGACGAACGAGTGGAAGGACGGCGAGAGCCTGTTCCTGACCTGCTCTGTCTGGCGTCAGGCGGCGGAAAACGTCGCCGAGTCGCTCCAGCGAGGCATGCGCGTCATCGTGCAGGGCCGGCTGAAGCAGCGGTCCTACGAGGACCGTGAGGGCGTCAAGCGCACGGTCTACGAACTCGACGTCGACGAGGTCGGCGCGAGCCTGCGCAGCGCCACGGCCAAGGTCACCAAGACCTCCGGTGGCGCTCGCGGTGGCCAGGGCGGTTACGGCGGCGGTGGCGGTGGCGGCCAGGGTGGCGGCGGCTGGGGCGGAGGCCCCGGTGGCGGCCAGCAGGGCGGCGGCGCTCCCGCCGACGACCCCTGGGCGACCGGCGCTCCCGCTGGTGGCAACCAGGGCGGCGGCGGTGGCTGGGGCGGAGGCTCCGGCGGCGGCGGCGGTGGCGGCGGCTACTCGGACGAGCCCCCCTTCTAGGCACCGAGGACCGGGATGCCGGTCCTTTGTGGCGAGGGCGGGGCCGTACCCCAAACTTCTTGATCACACAGGAGAAACACCATGGCGAAGCCGCCTGTGCGCAAGCCGAAGAAGAAGGTCTGCGCTTTCTGCAAGGACAAGGTCACGTATGTGGACTACAAGGACACGAACATGCTGCGGAAGTTCATTTCCGACCGCGGCAAGATCCGTGCCCGCCGCGTGACCGGCAACTGCACGCAGCACCAGCGTGACGTCGCCACGGCCGTGAAGAACAGCCGTGAGATGGCGCTGCTGCCCTACACCTCCACCGCGCGCTAAAGGAAGGGTGACCTACTCATGAAGATCATCCTCACCCACGAGGTCTCCGGCCTCGGCGCCGCTGGCGATGTCGTCGACGTCAAGGACGGGTACGCCCGTAACTACCTGATCCCGCGGAAGTTCGCGATCCGCTGGACCAAGGGTGGCGAGAAGGACGTCGAGCAGATCCGTCGCGCTCGCAAGATCCACGAGATCCAGACCATCGAGCAGGCCAACCAGATCAAGGCCCAGCTCGAGGGTGTCAGGGTCCGCCTGGCCGTCCGCTCCGGCGACGCCGGTCGTCTCTTCGGTTCTGTCACCCCGGCCGACATCGCCTCGGCGATCAAGGCTTCTGGTGGCCCCGAGGTCGACAAGCGCCGCATCGAGCTGGCCGCGCCGATCAAGACGCTGGGCGCTCACCAGACGTCCGTGCGTCTGCACCCCGAGGTGGCTGCCAAGGTCGCCATCGAGGTCGTTGCGGCGTAAGCGTCGCGCTCGCTGAAGCGGTATCCGGGGCCGCACCCTTCGGGGTGCGGCCCCGGATGTTTGCTGGGGCGTGTTTCACGTGAAACGTCGTGTTTCACGTGAAACACGGTGACCCGGATGCCACCGGCCTGCTCAGCGCGTCGCTCCGGTGACGATCCAGCGACCCGAGCGGGAGCGCAGCCAGAGCGTCAGCATGCGCATGGTCATCATCAGTGTCATGGCTCCCCAGAGCGCGGTCAGACCGCCGCCGAAAGTTGGGACGAGCAGGGCCACGGGGGCGAAGACCGCGAGGGTCAGCACCATCGCCCACGCCAGATAGGGGCCGTCTCCCGCACCCATCAGGACGCCATCGAGAACGAACACGATGCCGGAGACCGGCTGGGAGAGTGCCACCACGACGAGGGCGGGCAACGCGACGTCCTGGACGAGCGGATCGCCGGTGAAGAGCGGGATGAACAGGGGGCGGCTGATGAGCACCAGCAGGCCCAGCACGATCCCGGTGGCGATGCCCCACTGCACCATGCGGCGACATACCTCCCGCGCACCGTGGGCGTCGCCCGCACCGAGGTAACGGCCGATGATGGCCTGCCCTGCGATGGCGATCGCGTCGAGTGCGAAGGCCAGCAGGCTCCACAAGGACAGAATGATCTGATGCGCTGCGATCTCCGTGTCCCCGAGGCGCGCTGCGACCGCGGTGGCGATCATCAGGATGGCCCGTAGCGAGAGCGTACGCACCAGAAGCGGTGCCCCTGCCTGGGCGCAGGCTCGTATCCCCGCTACGTCCGGTCGCAGCGAGGCACCGTGTCTGCGTGCCCCGCGGACCACGACCCCGAGGTACACGGCGGCCATGCCGTACTGGGCGATGACCGTGCCCCACGCTGAGCCGGCGATGCCCAGATCGGCGCCGTACACGAGACCAGCGTTGAGCGCGGCGTTGGCGACGAAGCCCGCTATGGCGACGTACAGCGGAGTCCTCGTGTCCTGGAGTCCGCGCAGGACGCCCGTGGCGGCCAGCACCATCAGCATCGCCGGGATGCCGAGCGCAGAGATACGGAGGTACGTGGTCGCGAACGGGGCCGCGGTGTCAGAGGCGCCGAACAGGTCCACCAGAGCAGGCGCTCCGGGCAGGACGACGACCACGACCGTCGCACCGAGAAGGAGCGCGAGCCAGATGCCGTCCATGCCCTGGCGGATGGCGGCCCGCAGATCGCCGGCGCCCACACGTCGGGCGACCGCGGCCGTCGTGGCGTACGCGAGGAAGACGAAGACGCTCACTGCGGTCGTGAGGAGGGCAGCGGCGACACCGAGACCGGCCAGCTGTGCGGTGCCGAGGTGACCGACGATGGCGGTGTCCGCCATCAGGAAGAGAGGCTCGGCGACGAGTGCGCCGAAGGCCGGAACGGCCAGCGCGACGATCTCTCGGTCGTGCTGTCGCCGGGCGGCCCTGGTTGCCGCGGGAGCCTGTGTCATGAGCATCAATCTAACCGTCCACAGGTAAGAGATGCAATTGGCCTGCGACCCTTACCTTTCTCTCGCTCGGGCGTGTCGTGGCAGCTCGTTCGAGAGGATCTTGGTCCGGCTGTGAAAGTTTTTCTTCTGCACAGCCAGTGGATCGGAAAACAGCAGGTCAGAGGCATAGATTCTGAATGCCTCAAGGCTTGTTCACAGGCCTGTCCACCGTGTCGTGCACAGGTTTCGTGGAGTTCTCCACAGCATCGGGCCCGTCGTCCACATGGCCTGTGGATAACCAGATTGGCTGACGGTGCCGACAGGCCTACCGTTGTCCGGCGCCCGCCCTGTCTTCCGGTCTCGGATATGCACGCAGAACCGACGTGCCGGAAGCGGAGTCGGGCCTCTCATTTGTCAGTGTCGTGCCGTAGGAAAGAGGGGCACGGCGAGGTCCGCGGGGGCGGACGGGAGGAGGTGGCCCGGTGAGCATTTCCGAGCCCTTGGACGAGCCGTGGGCCGACAGCGGACCCAGCGACCGTCTGCCCGCCTCCCGCCGGCGCGGCAACGGAGGCCGGGGACGCGACGAACAGCACGACCGGGGCCGTGAGGACAGCGCATGGGAGGGCGCGGGTCCGTCGTTCGAACGGGTGCCGCCGCAGGACCTCGACGCCGAGCAGTCCGTCCTCGGCGGCATGCTCCTGTCCAAGGACGCCATCGCGGACGTGGTCGAGGTCCTCAAGGGCCATGACTTCTACAAGCCCGCACACGAGACCATCTACCAGGCCATCCTCGACGTCTACGCCAAGGGCGAGCCGGCGGACCCCATCACGATCGCCGCCGAGCTCACCAAGCGCGGCGAGATCACCAAGGTGGGGGGTGCCGCGTATCTGCACGCCCTCGTCCAGACGGTGCCGACGGCGGCGAACGCCGAGTACTACGCCGAGATCGTCCACGAGCGCGCGGTCCTGCGCCGCCTGGTCGAGGCGGGCACGCGCATCACCCAGATGGGATACGCGGCCGACGACGACGTCGACGAGATCGTGAACAGGGCGCAGGCGGAGATCTACGCCGTCACCGAGCAGCGCACCACCGAGGACTACCTCCCGCTCGGCGACATCATGGAGGGCGCGCTCGACGAGATCGAGGCGATCGGGTCGCGGTCGGGGGAGATGACGGGTGTGCCGACCGGCTTCACCGACCTCGATCAGCTCACGAATGGCCTGCACCCGGGTCAGATGATCATCATCGCCGCCCGTCCCGCCATGGGTAAGTCGACGCTGGCGCTGGACTTCGCGCGGGCGTGCTCGATCAAGCACAACATGCCGAGCGTGATCTTCTCGCTCGAAATGGGCCGCAACGAGATCGCGATGCGTCTGTTGTCCGCCGAGGCGCGTGTGGCTCTGCACCACATGCGCTCCGGCACGATGACCGACGAGGACTGGACGCGTCTCGCCCGCCGCATGCCGGACGTCTCGGCCGCCCCGCTCTACATCGACGACTCCCCGAACCTGTCGATGATGGAGATCCGTGCCAAGTGCCGCCGCCTCAAACAGCGCAGCGACCTGAAGCTGGTCGTCATCGACTACCTGCAGCTGATGCAGTCCGGCGGCAAGCGGTCCGAGAGCCGCCAGCAGGAAGTCTCCGACATGTCGCGAAACCTCAAGCTGCTGGCCAAGGAGCTGGAGCTGCCGGTGATCGCGCTGTCCCAGCTCAACCGTGGCCCCGAGCAGCGCACGGACAAGAAGCCCATGGTCTCCGACCTGCGTGAGTCCGGATCGATCGAGCAGGACGCGGACATGGTGATCCTCCTGCACCGCGAGGACGCCTACGAGAAGGAGTCGCCGCGCGCGGGCGAGGCGGACATCATCGTGGGCAAGCACCGTAACGGCCCGACCGCCACGATCACCGTGGCCTTCCAGGGCCACTACTCACGCTTCGTCGACATGGCTCAGACCTGATCAATCCGCTCGCCATAAATCCGCTCGACTCCTGGTTCCGGGCCCGTTGGACTGGGCCCCATGACGACACCAGAGGAAGAGCTGCTGCCCGCCACCCGTCGCGCGCTGCTGCACCGCGTCGCCGTAGGTCAGGCCGAGGGACGGGCGCCGTCGATGGTCGCTGCGGTCGTCCGCGGCGGTCGGACGGTGTGGACGGGGACGCGGACCTGCCTGGAGGGACACGCGCCCGACGAGAACACGCAGTACAGGGTCGGCTCGATCACCAAGACGTTCACAGCCGTCCTGGTGCTGCGGCTGCGTGACGAGGGCGTACTGGACCTCGGTGATCCGCTGGAGAAGCATCTGCCGGGCACCGGCGCGGGGGAGGCCACGATCGCGGAACTCCTCGCGCACCGGGGTGGACTGGCGGCGGAGACACCCTCGCCCTGGTGGGAGCGCACCCCCGGCACGCTGCGTCCGGAACTCGCCGATGCCCTGGGTGAACAGCCGCACCGGCATCCCGTCGGCCGCCGCTTTCACTACTCCAACATCGGCTACGCCCTCCTGGGCGCCCTCGTCGAAGAGCTGCGCGGCGCCCCCTGGGAGGACGTGCTGCGGCGTGAGGTACTCGAACCGCTGGGCCTGCGCCGCACGAGCTGTGAGCCGATGGTGCCCCATGCGGGTGGCTGGGCCGTCCATCCCTGGGCGGACGTGATGCTGCCCGAGCCCACCGAGCACTTCGGACGCATGGCGCCCGCCGGACAACTCTGGTCCACCACAGAAGACCTGGCTCGCTTCGCAGCCTTCCTCGCCACGGGCGACGATCGGGTGCTGAGCGAGGAGTCCCTGCACGAGATGCGGACGCCCGCCGCGCCGGCCGAGGTAGCGGATGTGGCAGCGGGAGCGGCGTACGGACTCGGCATGCAACTCCAGCAGCACGAGGGCCGCTTCCTCGTGGGGCACTCCGGATCCGTTCCGGGTTTCCTCGCGGGCCTCACGATCAGTGTGGAGGACGATGTGGCGGCCGTCGTGCTGGTCAACTGCACTTCAGGCCCCGGCGCGTGGAGCGTCGCGGCCGATCTCGTCCGCATCGTGGCGGAGGCCGAGCCCCGGATTCCCGAGCCGTGGCGGCCACTGCCCGACGTCGATCGGTCGGTGCTGGAGCTGGCGGGGCAGTGGTATTGGGGTACGCATGCCTTCGCGCTGCGCCTCGTGACCGGCGGAGGTCTCTCGCTGGATCCGCTGTCGGGCGGTGGCGAGGACCTGGGCGCGCGGTTCAGGGTGAATGGTGACGGCACGTGGACCGGACTCAACGGCTATTTCGCGGGCGAGTCCCTGCGGGCCGTGAGAAGGCCCGACGGGTCCGTGGACCATCTGGACCTCGGGTCGTTCGTGTTCACGCGACAGCCGTACGACGAGGGGGCCTCGGTGCCGGGTGGGGTGGACCCTGAGGGGTGGCGAGGGATCTCGTAGCCCTGGCCGAGTGCATGAGGGTGCTGAGCGTATGAGGGCGGGGTGCTGTTTCACGTGAAACAGCACCCCGCCCTCATACGGACGGCATGTCAGAGGGGCAACTTGAAGCCCACGTGAGAGGCCTCGAAGCCCAGTCGTTCGTAGAACCGGTGGGCCTCGGTGCGAGTGGCGTCGGAGGTGAGCTGGACCAACTGGCAGTTCTGGCGCCGGGACTCGTCGATCGCCCAGTGGATGAGCTTCGTGCCGAGGCCGCTGCCGCGTTCGTCGCTGTGGACGCGGACTCCCTCGATGACCGATCGGGTCGCTCCCTTGCGGGACAGCCCGGGAATGATCGTGAGCTGGAGCGTTCCGACGACGCGGCCCTCGCGTACGGCGACGACCAGGTGCTGGTTCGGGTCGGCGCTGATGCGTTCCAGGGCCACCAGATAGGGCGTCAGGTCGTCCGGTGACTCGCGCTGGGCGCCCAGCGGGTCGTCGGCGAGCATGGCGACGATGACGGGAACGTCGGCGGTGACGGCGGGACGTATTTCAAGATCTCCCATGGCCCGCAGCCTATGCGGGCGTGCTCAATGACTCGACGACCCGGACAAGGGGAGCCAGTTCGGGAGTCTCGGCCGCCTTGTCGAGGGCCTCGCGGAGAGCCGCATCGTTGGTGGGCCGGGCTTCTTCAAGGAGCTTGAGCCCCGCCTCGGTGACGTTCGTGTAGATGCCACGCCGGTCCGTGGGACACAGATAGCGCGCCAGGAGCCCCCGGTCCTCAAGACGGGTGACCAGCCGCGTGGTGGCGCTCTGGCTGAGGACGACCGCGTCGGCGACCTGCTTCATCTGCAGGTGGCCCCCGTCGCCGTCGTGCTGCCGGCTGAGCACGTCGAGCAGGGAGTACTCGCGCACGCTCAGGTCGTGCTTGCCCTGCAGCGCGCGTTCGATGTGGGCCTCGATCCTCCCGTGCAGCAGAGAGAGGGCGCACCAGCCCTGGGCGAGGGCGGTGAGCGCGGGGTCCGTCGCGGTCATGCGTGTTCCTCCGTCGCGGGGCGGCTGGATCCAGGATATGCCAACTGAGCAATAGACGGCACTTGCTGTTATAGAGCGTCTGCAACTATTTTGTGCGCTGACAAAGCGCTCTTGCAATCTACTGGGAAGGTGTCACCCTCCATGCCTCTCGCGCTTCTGGCCCTCGCGATCGGGGCCTTCGGCATCGGCACGACCGAGTTCGTCATCATGGGCCTCCTGCCCGGGGTCGCTCAGGACTTCGGCGTCTCCATCCCCACGGCCGGCTGGCTGGTCACGGGCTACGCACTGGGCGTCATGGCGGGCGCCCCGATCATGACTGTTCTCGGCACCAGGATGCCGCGCAAACGGATGCTGATGCTGCTGATGGGCTTGTTCATCGTCGGTAATCTGTTGTCCGCCGTCGCCCCCGTCTTCGCCGTCATGCTGCTCGGCCGTGTGATCGCCTCGCTCGCCCATGGCGCCTTCTTCGGCATTGGCTCGGTCGTCGCCGCCGAACTGGTGGCCTCGGACAAGAAGGCCGGAGCCATCTCGATGATGTTCACCGGTCTCACCGTGGCCAACGTGGTCGGCGTGCCGCTGGGCACCTTCATCGGGCAGTCCATCGGCTGGCGGGTCACCTTCGCAGTCGTGGCCGCCCTCGGCGTTCTTGGGCTGGTGGGTATCGCACGGCTCGTGCCGGACCTGCCCAGGCCGGAAGGAGTGAGCCTGGGCCGTGAGCTGGCCGCGTTCAAGAACGTGCAGGTCCTGCTCGCCATGGCGATGACCGTGCTCGGCTTCGGCGGCGTCTTCGCGGCCATCACCTACATCGCTCCGATGATGACGCACGTCGCGGGCTACGCCGACTCCTCCGTCACCTGGCTCCTCGTCCTCTTCGGCCTGGGCATGGTCGGGGGCAATCTCGTGGGCGGCCGGTTCGCCGACCGCGCGCTGATGCCCATGCTGTACGCCTCGCTGGGTTCCCTGGCCGTCGTCCTCGCTCTCTTCACGCTCACCGCGCACGACAAGATCACGGCAGCGGTGACGATCGCACTGGTCGGTGCCCTGGGCTTCGCGTCCGTACCGCCTCTGCAGAAGCGCGTCCTCGACCATGCGCACGACGCCCCCACGCTGGCCTCGGCGGTGAACATCGGTGCCTTCAACCTCGGCAACGCGCTCTCGGCCTGGCTCGGCGGTCTCGTCATCGCCGCTGGTTTCGGCTACACGGCCCCCAACTGGGTCGGCTCCGCACTCGCCGCGACCGCCGTCGTCCTGGCCGTCCTCTCCGCCGCCCTGGAGCGCAGGCGCAGCGCACCCGGCACGATCGCGGCCGGGGCAGGAGAAGGCGACGGAGCCGGGGTGGCCGCGAGCTCGGCCGAGCGAGAGCACGCCGTTCGCCGCTGACACGGCGACGGCTCAGCCACATCCCGGTCCGTCACAACGACAAGCGGCGCGAGGGCACAACCGCCCCCGCGCCGCTTCTCGTGAATACCCTCAGCCTGCCGCCACTGTCAGGGGAGCGAACCGCCGGGTCCAGTCTCCCGGCAGATCCGGAACCCCGTAGGTCATCACCGCGTTGAAGGCCACCGACGTCAGCCCGCGGTTCTTCACCCACGTGAGCAGCTCGTCGTGACGTACGTCGATGTCGGTCCGCAGGGGGCGGTCGGAGTGGGCGGCCAGGGAGGTGATGAGCGCCTTGGCCGCCTCCGTGTCCCGCGCGATGAGCGGGCCCACGACATGGGTGTCCATGTTGGGCCAGGCAGCCGCGTACCCGATGATCCGGCCGTTCTCCACGGCGACGTGAAGGAGGTCGGCGAACGCCGGAAGACGCGTGATCACAGGGGTGCGGTCGGTACCGAAGACCTCTTCGTCGAGCCGGAGGATCGTGGTGACGTCCTCCGCCGCGGCGGGCCGGGTGGTGATCGCGGGTGACCGGTCGCCGGGGGTGAAGTGCCCCCTGACCATCTCGGCCCGACCGGTGACCTTGAAGCCCAGTTCCTCATAGAGGGGCCGGCCGTGCGGCGTCGCATGAAGGGTCAGCGGAGTCGTGGCCATCTTCGTGATGACATGCCGCATCAGGTGGCGGCCGACACCCTGGCGGGAATGACGCTCGGCCACCAGCACCATGCCGATCGCCGCCAGATCGGGGCGGCCTGGCGAGCCGTACTCGGTCACGACGCAGGCTGTGACGAGGCCGCCATCGGGGTCGTCGATGCCGTATCCCTTCCCCGCCGCGAGTAGCAGCCCCCATTTGTGTTCCTCCCGGGGCCACCCCCGGTCCTCGGACAAGTCGGCGCAGGCGGTGAGATCGCGAGGCGTCAGACGGCGAATGGGCAGAGCGGCGAGGGAAGGTGTCGGCACGCAGGTCAGGCTGTCTGACCTGCGCCCCTGACGTCTACCGGTTTGCGGGACCACGCATGAGCTTTTGGCCATGTCGTGCCCAAGTCCCCATCAAGCGGACAGGTGTTTCACGTGAAACAACGCGAGCGTTCAGCGCACCGACACACCTGGTCTCCCTATGGGATGCCCATCAATTGGCCTGCAGCGCCCGGTAGTTGAAGGAACCTGAGGGTTCGCACCCCGTCCTGATCGTGACGAAGGAAGGGGGGACTTGTGTGAGGGACGCCTGCCGGTATGGTCGAGTCCGGTTCTTGTCCAGGGCGAGGTGCGCTCATCTCATGAAGGCAAGAGCGCAGGCCAATGCAGCATAACGGGACGGAGAGATCGAAGAACCGCATTCTGCGTGATGTGGCCGGACCGCCGGGTGCGCGGTGGGACGCTGCGGTGTGAGTACTGCGGTCCATCTCACACTCTCTCCTACTTGTCCGTACACAGCGGAAACCCGGGTTGAATGTGGCCGCTTGGCCTACGGGACCGAACGGGGAATGCAAGGCCGTCTGCGGGGGACAGCAGGCAACCTCCCCGCCAGGGGAGTACGCAGAACGACCGAAAGAAGTTCGAGGCGAGGCACACCATGGACGCTCCCACCACCACGTCGGCCGACAACGCCACGTCCGGCGGCAACGGCGTGGGCGGCTGGTTCACCCCGCGTAAGCAGCCCACACCCACCGGCGGAGAACAGGAGACCGAGGGCAGCCGTCTGGCTGGGCTGCGCCCGGTGGGTCGGCCCGCGGAGGGTGAGCCGGCGTCCGGCGGCGGCCCCGCGGCGGGCGAAAGCGCCGGTGCTCAGGAACGAATACCGGACGCGCCGGCGCCCGCCGAGGATCCGGCGCCGGGATCGATCTTCCAGCAGGAACGCATACCCGCCCAACGCTCCACCTCCGCTCCCCAGGCCTCCCCCGATGCCGTGCTCATCCGCCGCACCATGGCGGAGATCAATCCGGTCGCCGACAAGGTCACCTCGTACTTCTACGCCATGCTCTTCGTGCGGCACCCCGACCTGCGCCCGCTCTTCCCACCGGCGATGGACGCGCAGCGGGACCGCCTGCTCAAGGCGCTGCTGACGGCGGCCGAACACATCGACAACACTCCGGTCCTGGTCGAGTACCTGCAGGGTCTCGGCAGGGGGCACCGCAAGTACGGCACTCAACCCGAGCACTACCCGGCCGTCGGTGAGTGCCTCATCGGGGCGCTGAGCCGGTTCGGTGAGGCCGTCTGGGACGACGAGACCGAGGCGGCCTGGGTGCGGGCGTACACGACGATCTCCCAGGTGATGATCGACGCGGCGGCCGCCGACGAGCTGCGGGCCCCGCCCTGGTGGATGGCCGAGGTCGTCTCGCACGACCTCAGGACGCCGGACATCGCGGTCGTCACGGTCCGGCCCGACCAGCCGTACCCCTTCCTCGCCGGGCAGTACACGAGTCTGGAGACTCCCTGGTGGCCGCGGATATGGCGGCACTACTCGTTCGCCTCGGCGCCCCGCTCCGACGGTCTGCTGTCGTTCCATGTGAAGGCGATCCCGGCAGGCTGGGTGTCCAACGCGCTGGTACACCGCGCCCGCCCCGGCGACGTCGTACGGCTCGGGCCGCCGACCGGTTCGATGACGGTCGACCACACCACCGACAGCGGACTGCTGTGCCTTGGTGGTGGCACCGGCATAGCGCCCATCAAGGCCCTGATAGAAGACGTCGCGGAGCACGGCGAACGGCGCCCCGTCGAAGTCTTCTACGGTGCTCGCACCGACCACGACCTGTACGACATCGACACGCTGCTGCGGCTGTCGCAGAGCCACTCATGGCTGGAGATCCGCGCGGTGGTGGATCGCAACGGGCCGCTGCAGCTCCCCGACGCCGTGCGCGAGTACGGGCCGTGGAACGAGTACGACGCGTATCTCGCGGGTCCGCCCGGCATGATCCGCAGCGGTGTGAACACGCTGAGAGACGTCGGCATCCCGTGGAACCGCATAAGGCACGACTCGGTGGAGGAACTGGTCGCGGCAGGGGACTGAGGTTCGCCGGTCTCCGTCCGGATCAAGGTCAGCCCAGGTCGGGCGCGTGCATCGCCCGTACGCCCTCGATGTTCCCGTCGAGGTAGTGCCGCAGGGACAGCGGTACGAGGTGGACGGATGCGATCCCGACCCTGGTGAACGGCACGCGGACGATCTCGTACTCGCCCTGAGGTTCGTCGACCTCCGGTCCGTGCCGCTGGGAGGTGTCCATGGACTCGAGGCGGCAGACGAAGAAGTGCTGGACCTTCACGCCGGTCGCACCGACGTCCTCGCCGATGTGCTCGACGGTGTCCACGAAGCAGGGCACCACATCGGTGATCTTGGCGCCGAGTTCTTCGTGCACTTCGCGATGGAGCGCGTCGACGACGGTGGTGTCCTCAGGTTCGACCCCGCCACCCGGTGTGAGCCAGTAGGGATCGACGCCGGGCTTGGTCCGCTTGATCAGGATCAGGTCGTCGCCATCGAGCAGGATGGCGCGGGCGGTGCGCTTGACCACGGGTCGGACGGTCATGGGAGAAATGTGGCCCGGCTGGTTCCACGTGAAACATCGAGCAGCTCCGGAAGAGAAGCTCGGGCAGACCCGTGAGAGAAGTGCAGATCCATGAGAGAAGTATCGGGCCCGCACGAGCAGCCGCGCTATGACCAGTCCGAGGCTGTTCGCAGCAGATGCTCGTGCGCCCGCGCGATGTGCCCCATGGCCAGTGTGCCGGTCCGGACCACCAGGAAGTACGTACGCAGTGGGGGCACGGCCGGCTCGAGGAGCGCCACGACGTCCCCACGCTCCAAAGCGGAGGCACACAGATAGCGGGGCAGTACGGCCAGGCCCGCGCCGGTGACGGCGCAGGCGAGGACCGCGCGGAGGTCGGGCACGATGACGGTGCCCGAAGCGGCGGGCCGGGAGTCGAAGACGGAGGCCCAGTAGCGGGCGACGAAGGGCAGCGACTCGTGTACCTCGACCACGGGGAGGTTCTCCAGTACGTGAGAGCCCTTGCGGCGCAGCTTGGCCGCGCTGACGCGGGAGGCCCAGCGAGGATCCGCTATCAGGACGTGCTCCTCGTCGCAGAGCGGAGTCGAGGTGAGCAGAGTGCCCCGGGTCCGGGCCGTTGTGATGGCCAGATCATGGTGTCCGGCGGCAAGTCCGTCCAGCGTCTCCTCGGCGTTCCCGAACGAGGCCCGCAACGCAAAACCCTGCCCGTGCTCCCCGGTCAGCTCGGTGAGGGCGGGCAGGGCGCGTTCGGCCGTGAACTCCGGTGGTCCGGCAAGGTGCAGCGTGCGTAAGGAGGAGTCCTCGTCCGCCCCGGTCTCGGCGATCTCGACCAGGGCATCGAGATGCGGAGCCGCTTTGTGGGCGAGCTCGTCGCCGATCGTCGTCGGGGTCACCCCGCGGGCCTGCCGCAGGAACAGGGGACGGCCCAGCTGCCGCTCCAGCGTGCGGATCTGCGAGGTGACGGCCGGCTGTGAGAGACCGAGCAGGGCGGCGGCGCGGGTGAAGGAGCCGGCCCGGTGCACGGTGACGAACGTGCGCAGCAGGGCCAAGTCCATGGTGCTCCTCCCCTCCCGTCTCCGGAGCGCCCAACTATAAATAAGTCGATAGGTCTCTGTCGCTACTGTGATTGGACACTGACACAGAGTCAACTAGCCTTGTTGGCGCGGTTCTTCGCGCGCAGAACCGGGACGGTCCGAGCCAAGAGGGGGGAGGCTCGGACCGTCCGATCCGCGTAGGGACGTGCTAGTTGGTAACAATTGTCGGATCACTCCGCCGACGCGTCGAGTGCGCGCAGCACGTCGGCCACCAGGTCGTCGGTGTCCTCGACGCCCACCGAGAACCGGATGAAGCCCTCCGGGACCGCGTCCCCGCCCCAGCGACCGCGCCGCTCGGCAGTGGACCGTACGCCGCCGAAGCTCGTGGCGTCGTCCACCAGGCGCAGGGCGTCCAGAAAACGGTCGGCACGCGCGCGCGTGGGAAGGGAGAACGACACCACGCACCCGTAGCGCCGCATCTGTCGCGAGGCGACCTTGTACGCGGGATCGTCGGGCAGGCCCGGATGACGCAGACCGGTCACCTCCGGCCGCTCCTTGAGTGCCTCGGCGACTGCCAGGGCGTTGGTGCCCTGCCGGTCGGCGCGCAGGTGCAGCGTCGCCAGCGAGCGGTGGGCGAGCCAGGCCTCCATCGGCCCCGGAATCGCCCCGGCGATCTTGCGCCAGCGCCGTACCGCCGTCATCAGGCCGGCGTCGCGGGCCACCACGTACCCCAGCAGGAGGTCGCCGTGCCCGGTGAGCTGCTTGGTGCCGCTGGCCACGGCGAAGTCGGCACCCAGCTCCAGCGGCCGCTGCCCGAGAGGGGTCGCCAGGGTGTTGTCGACGGCCACAAGGCATCCACGCGCGTGGGCCGCCTCGGTGAGCCGCCGGACGTCGCACACGTCGAGCCCCGGGTTCGACGGCGTCTCGATCCACAGCAGCCTCGCGCCGTCGAGGACGTCGAGTTGCGCGTCGTCGGCCGTCGGAGCGGTGCGCACCTCGATGCCGTACGCGCGCATCTGCTCGACGACCAGCGGCAGTGCCTGGTAGCCGTCGTTCGGCAGCACGGCGACGTCACCGGCGCGGAGCTGGGAGAAGAGGACGGAGGAGATGGCTGCCATGCCGGAGGAGAAGACGAGCGTCTCGGCGCTGTCCTGTCCCGGAGCCTCCAACTCGCCGATGGCGCGCTCCAGGAGCGTCCAGGTGGGGTTCTCGTCGCGACCGTAGGTGTAGGGGCCCGTCGGGTCGCCCGGCAGGTGGTAGTGCGCGGCGAAGACCGGTCCGGGCACGCTGGGCTCGTGCTTGACGGGCTCGGGCAGCCCCGCCCGTACCGCGCGTGTGCCGTCGCCGAACGCGCCCGGGTCGCTCATGCCGCCCGTCCTTCCAGGTGCTCCCGTACGGCAGCGAGAAGGCCTGGGCTCGCCGCCTCCACCATCTCGAGGCACTCCTCGAAGCCGTCGATGCCGCCGTAGTACGGGTCCGGTACGTCGAGGTCGTCGCCCGCGGCGGGGTCGTACGACCGCAGGAGCCGGACCTTGGCGGCGTCCTCCGCGGTGGGTGCGAGACGGCGCAGGGCCTTGAGGTGGCCGGAGTCGAGGGCGATCACGAGGTCGAGGCGGGCGAACCAGGAGTCCCGGAACTGGCGGGCCGTGTGCTCGCTGCCGTAGCCGTGGTCCTCGAGGACGGAGACGGTGCGCGGGTCGGCGCCGTCGCCCTCGTGCCAGCCGCCCGTGCCCGCGCTGTCGACCTCGACCTGGCTGTCGAGCCCTGCCTCCTCCACACGCGCGCGGAAGACGGACTCGGCCATCGGGGAACGGCAGATGTTGCCGGTGCAGACGAAACAGACGCGGTAGGTCATGGTGGGTGCTCAGTCGTTGTCGGGCAGGACGACGTGGAGGGCCCAGGCGACGACCGAGATGATCAGGCCGCCCAGGACCGCGGTCCAGAAGCCCTCCACATGGAAACTCAGGTCGAGTGTGTCGGCCAGCCACGAGGTGAGCAACAGCATCAGTGCGTTGACCACCAGGGTGAACAAGCCGAGCGTCACTATGAACAAGGGGAAGGTCAACAGCTTGACTATCGGCTTGACCACGACATTCACGAGACCGAAGACGAGGGCGACGAGCAGCAGCGTCCCGACCTTCTTGCCCGTGCTGTCACCGGTCAGAGTGATCTTGTCGAGGAGCCATACGGCGACCGCCAGGGCACCCGCGTTGGCGATCGTCTTGACTACGAAATTCTTCATGTGTCTGATCGTGGCAGACGAGATCGGGCGCGAGCACTGGGGCAGGGGCGGACAAGGACGATGAAGGCATTCCGGCTGGACGAACTGGAGGCGGAGCGCGCCGCCCATGACGGTGCCTACCTGCAGTTCTTGCGTGAGCGGAACATGTCGGTCGGTCTGTACGCGCTCAATGCCGGCGAGCACGACCCACAGAACCCGCACAAGCAGGACGAGGTCTACTTCGTCGTGAGCGGCCGCGCCTCGATCACGGTCGGTATGGAGACGACGCAGGTGGCGCGTGGCAGTGTCGTGTACGTGCCCGCCGGGGTCGCCCACAAGTTCCATCACATCACCGAGGACCTGCGGGTCATGGTGGTGTTCTCTCCGCCCGAGAGCTGAGCCGGATCTCAGGGTTCCCTAGGGGGACGATCAGGGATGGACAAGGGGCGCGAGGCCCCCGAACCCGCCCTGTGCCGCCCTAGCATCGAAGGCAGGACACGAAGAACCCGGACGCAAGGCCCCGAACACGGGGCCACGGGTAGCGAGAAGTAAGGACAAGGGCGATGAAGGAGCTTTTCACGGGACTGCCGTGGTGGGTGAAGTGGGTCGCGGTGCCGATCATCGCCCTGGTCGTGTTCGGCGGCCTGATACTGAGCGTGCTGCACTTCGTCGTGGCGCTGCTCTTCAAGGTGCTGGTGTTCGTCGCACTGGTCGGCGGGCTCATCTACGTCGTCCGGAAGTTCATGGCGGGCTCGTCGTCGCGCAGTGACTGGTGACGCGTCAGCACGGCACACGGAGTGACCCGAACCGGGTGAGCGGCCGGTAACGGGAGAGGTGCCAACAGGAACCCGAGGTTCCCTCGGGGGAGGGAAGTTTCCCAGCTGACCGTCTGCGGGTGGTGACGGACCGTTAAAGTCCGGAGCTCGCTGCGGGGGCGACCCCGCGGGCGGCGCACATCCCTCCCGTGTTCCCTCGCACGGGCGGCCCTCCTCCGCTTCGGGAGTGACCCTTGGCCACGGCTGACACCGCACCCGCAGATCCGCAGACCCGGCCCACGACACCCACCAGGGCCCCGGCTCCCCCCATCCAGCCTCGTACCTCCCCCGGGGAGCCGCCCGTCCGGTCGGCGGAGCCGCGTTCGTCCCGCGTCGGGACACCATCCGCGGTGCGCGTCCCCTCCCCGAAGCCTCCCCCGGCGTCGGCCGCGGAGACGCATCCCACCACCCTCATCGGCTCCGTGCAGCGTGCGATGAGGCTGCTGGAGGCCGTGGCCGCCCGTGAGCACGGGGCGCCCGCCAAGCAGCTGGCCCGGGACGCCGGACTCGCGCTGCCCACGGCGTACCACCTTCTCCGCACACTGGCGCACGAGGGCTATCTGCACCGGGACAAGGGGCTGTTCTTCCTCGGAGAGGCGGCCGAGAGGCTGAGCAGCAGCGGAGCACAGCAGAAACGTCGCAGCACGGTGAGCGACGTCCTCGCGCGCTGGCGGGACACCATCGGCGTGCCCGTGTACTACGCGATCTACCGAGAAGGCGAGATCGAGGTGATGTGCGTCGCCGACAGTCCGGGAAATCCGGCGGTCGAGGAGTGGGCCGACTTCCGCGAGACCGGGCACGCGCACGCGATCGGGCAGTGTCTGCTGTCCCAGCTCGGCGAGGAGGCACGGCGCGACCACCTCGACCGCTATCCCGTGAGGGCGCTCACTCCCTACACGGTGCGTGACGAGCAGACGCTGTTGCGGCGCCTCAACCGGATGGGTCGGATGGAACCGGTCGTCGAGCGACAGGAGTACGCGCTGGGCACGGTCTGCGCCGCGATCCCCCTCACTCTCGGAACGACCGCCGCGACCATGGCCATCTCCCTGCCGTCCCACCAGGCCGACCGGCTGCTGCCCGCGGCTCAGCAGTTGCAGGACGAGATCGGAAGGCTACTAGGGACACTCGCGCTCTCTATCAGCATCTGAAAAATCACTCCTTGTGATCTCTCGTGTACTTTCAGCAAACTGCGGGCAGTGTCGGGGCTGATTCCCGGCCAGTCGACGGCAACTGACGAGGTAGGCGAATGCGCGAGTCAGTACAGGCAGAGGTCATGATGAGCTTTCTCGTCTCGGATGAGCTCTCCTTCCGGATCCCGGTGGAGCTGCGCTACGAGACGTGTGATCCCTATGCCGTACGGCTGACCTTCCATCTTCCCGGAGACGCCCCCGTGACTTGGGCCTTCGGGCGGGAGCTGCTGGTCGACGGCGTGGGACGGCCGTGCGGCGAGGGTGACGTGCACATCGCGCCCGCCGATCCGGAAGGGTTCGGAGAGGTGCTGATCCGGCTTCAGGTGGGCTGCGACCAGGCGCTGTTCAGGTCCGGGACGGCGCCGCTCGTGGCCTTCCTGGACCGTACGGACAAGCTGGTGCCGCTCGGGCAGGAGCGTTCCCTCGCGGACTTCGAGACCCACCTCGACGAGGCGCTGGACCGCATCCTCGCGGAGGAGCAGAGCGCGGGCTGAGCCACGCGCCCGCGGGTGACGTAACGCTTCTGCGTGAGCGCCTGCCGCGCTTCCGCGCGCCGGTGTCACCGCTTGCGGCGGCGCCCCCTCCCCGCGCGGGCCGGTGCGGCTGCTGCCGCCGGCTCATCACTCGGGCGATCGGCCGAGACCACCAGCGCGGCCAGGGCGGTGGTCACCGGAACCGAGGCCACGAGGCCGATCGAGCCGACGAGCGTACGGACGATCTCCTCAGCGACCAGCTCGCTGTTGGCGACCGTACCGACGCTGCTCTGCGCGATCGAGAAGAGCAGCAGCAGGGGCAGCGCGGCACCCGCGTAGGCGAGGACGAGCGTGTTGACGACGGAGGCGATGTGGTCGCGGCCGATGCGGATGCCGGCGCGGTACAGGCCCCGCCAGCCCATCGAGGGATTGGCGTCGTGCAGCTCCCAGACGGCCGAGGTCTGCGTCACCGTCACGTCGTCGAGCACACCGAGCGAACCGATGATGACACCCGCGAGCAGCAGACCGCTCATGTCGATCGACGGGTAGAGGCCGTGGATCAGGCCCGTGTTGTCGTCCGTGTTGCCGGTCAGCGAGGCCCAGCCGATGAACTGAGAGCCGAGCACACCGATCAGCAGCAGCGAAGCCAGGGTGCCGAGCACGGCGACCGAGGTGCGGGCGGAGAGACCGTGACACATGTAGAGCGCGATCAGCATGATGGCGCTCGCTCCGACCACCGCCACGACCAGCGGGTTCGACCCCTGCAGGATGGCGGGGAGGATGAAGAAGGTCAGCACCAGGAAGCTGATGGTGAGCGCGACCAGTGCCATGACACCGCGCAGGCGGCCCACCACCACGACGGCGAGCGCGAAGATCCCGGCGAGCAGCGCCATCGGGAACTTCCGGTTCACGTCGGTCACGGAGTACTGCAGGTCCTTGGGCGCCGAGGGCTCGTAGGCGGCCACGACCTCTTGGCCCTGCTCCAACTGCCGTGACTGGTCCGGCTGGACGATCTCCGTGAACGTGCGGCCCTTGTCGTTGCCGGTGTCGACCCTGATCGTCGCCTTCTTGCAGGTGCCGTTCGCCTGCTGCTGGGCCGACGAGCCCTCGGCGGTCGACGTGTCGCCGGTCGGGGCCTCCCCCGAGGCGTTCACGGACTTGCAGTCCACCTCCACGACCTTGGTGACCGTGGCCTGCTGGGTCTGCCGGTCGAAGCCGACGCCGGTGCGCTCGTGCGGTGGGGCGCCGCCGGGCCAGAGCACGACAAGGCCCACGACGACCGCCGTGGCGAAGGGGATCAGCACTGCGGCGATGACCTTGCGCAGGTGCCGGGAGACGGGGGTGGCCGGGCCGTGGCTGTGGGAGTGCCCGTGGCTCCTGCCCGCATCCGGGCCGTGGCCATGCCCCTGACCGTCATGGGGATCACGGCCGTCACCGGGGTCTTGGCCGTCACCAGGGCCGTGGCCTCCGCCGGGGCCCCAGCCGCCACCGGATCCATGCCCGCCACCGGATCCATGCCCGCCACCAGGGCCTTGGCCACCACCGGCGCCGTGTCCATGGCCGTAGCCGGGACCGTGTCCGTGTGGGGGCTCCGAGGGCGGGAGCGGGGGCTGTCGCATCGTGGTCACCGACCGATCATCGCAAGAACGGCGGGGGCCCACTGTTCACCGCGCCACATCTGACGCTAGCGTGGAGGCACCTTTGCACACGCGGGAGCTCGGAGCACCGGGCTGAGAGGGCGCTGACCTCCGCAGACGCGATGTTTCACGTGGAACATCGCCGGGCGGACATCGCTGCGTCGACCGCTGAACCTGTTACCGGGTAATGCCGGCGTAGGGAGTAGGTCACATGACCAACAAGGACACAAGCACGCCTGCCTCCAACCAGACGAACGGCTCGTCCGTCGCATCTCAGGGCGAAAAGCCGCAGGAGGCCGGGAAGTCCAACGGCTGGCACAAGGCATACGTCGGGGGATCGCGCCCCGACCTGCAGGTGCCGGTCCGCCAGGTGCACCTCACCAACGGGCAGTCGGTCACCCTGTACGACACCTCCGGCCCGTACACCGATCCGAGTGTCGACACGGATGTCCGCAGGGGACTCTCTCCTCTTCGCGAGAGCTGGATCGTCGCTCGTGGAGACACCGAGGAGTATGCGGGCCGTGCCGTCCGGCCCGAGGACGACGGGATCAAGCACACGTCACCGCGTGGTGGGCTGCGCAACCTCGACGCGGTCTTCCCCGGGCGACCGAGGCAACCGCGCCGGAGCCGGGACGGCAAGGCCGTGACCCAGCTCGCCTACGCGCGACGCGGAGAGATCACGCCCGAGATGGAGTTCGTGGCCGTCCGGGAGAACGTCTCGCCCGAGGTCGTCCGCGAGGAGATCGCGGCGGGCAGGGCGGTACTGCCCGCCAACGTGAACCACCCCGAGATCGAGCCAATGATCATCGGCAAGCGGTTCCTGGTGAAGGTCAACGCCAACATCGGCAACTCGGCGGTCACGTCCTCCATCGAGGAGGAGGTCGAGAAGATGACCTGGGCGACCCGATGGGGCGCCGACACGGTCATGGACCTGTCCACGGGACGCAATATCCACACCACGCGCGAGTGGGTGCTGCGCAACTCCCCCGTCCCCATCGGCACGGTGCCGCTCTATCAGGCGCTGGAGAAGGTCGACGGGAGGGCCGAGGAACTGACCTGGGAGATCTACAAGGACACGGTCATCGAGCAGGCCGAGCAGGGCGTGGACTACATGACGGTCCACGCGGGCGTGCGCCTCCCGTACGTCCCCCTGACGGCGAACCGCAAGACCGGCATCGTCTCGCGCGGCGGCTCGATCATGGCGGCGTGGTGCCTGGCGCACCACAAGGAGTCGTTCCTGTACGAGAACTTCGAGGAACTGTGCGAGATCCTCGCCGCGTACGACGTCACGTACTCGCTCGGTGACGGTCTCCGGCCCGGCTCGATCGCGGACGCCAACGACGAGGCGCAGTTCGCTGAACTCCGCACGCTCGGGGAACTCAACCGGATCGCGAAGCGTTTCCACGTACAGACCATGATCGAGGGGCCGGGACACGTCCCGATGCACAAGATCAAGGAGAACATCGACCTTCAGCAGGAGATCTGCGATGAGGCTCCGTTCTATACGCTCGGCCCGCTGACCACCGACGTCGCACCGGCGTACGACCACATCACCTCGGGCATAGGTGCCGCGATGATCGCGTGGTGGGGCACGGCGATGCTCTGCTACGTCACGCCCAAGGAGCACTTGGGCCTGCCCAATCGTGACGACGTCAAGACCGGCGTCATCACCTACAAGATCGCGGCCCATGCGGCGGACCTCGCCAAGGGACACCCTGGCGCACAGGAGTGGGACGACGCGCTGTCGGACGCCCGCTTCGAGTTCCGCTGGGAGGACCAGTTCAACCTTGCCCTCGACCCCGACACGGCCCGTGAGTTCCACGACGAGACGCTTCCCGCGGAACCCGCCAAGACGGCCCATTTCTGCTCCATGTGCGGCCCGAAGTTCTGCTCGATGAAGATCTCCCAGGACATCCGCCGTGAACACGGCGGATCCCAGGCCGAGATCGAGGAGGGCATGGTGCAGAAGTCGAGGGAGTTCGCGGCGAGTGGGAACCGGGTGTATCTGCCGATCGCCGACTGAGCGGCAGGGCCGGTGGCTCCAGGCGGCTGTCGACCTCCCGGCCCGTTCGGTCGCTCGGGCAAGCCGCAGAGGCCGGCGCGCGGGCTGGCTCACGGGTCCGCCTCGGCCGACCACAGACCGGAGTGACGCTGCGGGGCGGCCGCCGGGGCCGGAGTAAGGCTCCGGCATGGCGGCGGCCCGGTCCCCGGTGCGTCACTCCGGCTGGTGCTCCGGCCCTCCGAAGTCCGGGCTCGTGAAGTCCGGGCTGGAGTAGCTCGGGCGAGAGCCGGCGGCGGGGCCGCCCTCTCCGGGGCTGCTGAAGCCCGGTCGGTTGTAGCCGAGGTGCGGGATACGGCTGGGTGGGGTGGACGGGACCGCATCGCCCATGACGGCGGAGGCCGGGTCGGTGAGGGCCTCGCGGAGGAACGGCATGATGCCGCGCTCCAGCAGGGCCTCGAGCCAGGCTTCCCTCGCCCGGGCCACCTCTTCGTTCAACTCGCCCTGTGCCTCGGCGTCCAACGAGGTGGCGCCGTTGCGCAGGGCGGTGAGCAGGAGGCCGACGGCGGCCACGAGGATGGCGGCCGCCGTGACCGCCCCGAAGACCCACCCGGTCGTCGTGAGGGTCTGCGCGATGCCCGGCTGGGGGTCGAGCATCTTCAGGACGTATCCCACGAGCAGGAAGATCGCCGCGGCGGTACCGGCGAGGACGGGAGCGAGGACGGCGACGACGGCTCCGGCGCCCGCCCCGGCCGTCTCGGTGACCTCCCCCATGGTGGTCGCGAGCCCCACCGCGGCGCCGCCCGGCTCGACCGGGCCGGAGGTGCCTTCGCGGGACGACGGGGTGGACGGCGCCGGATGGCGCAGTTCCTCACGGACCTTCACGTAGTACTGGTATTCGGTCGTCGCGGCGGCCGTGATGAGCGCGGTGGCGTTGAGCGCCATGGTGCGCAGTTGTTCGGGGTTGAGCCGCTGACCGACAGCGGCGAGTTCCGGGCGGTGTGGCGCGGAGCGCAGCGCCTCGCCGAGGAGCCGCTCGAAATCCTGGCGGTCCTCGCTCAGCAGGTGCTGCGGAACGCTGTTCATGTGCATCCCCCGATGCTCCGTAGGGCTGGGGCTCGGCATGCTGACGAGCCGTCGGGCAGAAACGGAGGGGAGCCTGCTACGGATAAGCCGATGGTAGAGCGATGAAGGCACGCGGTGACAGGGGGTTTGCCAAAAATGGCCCCTGGCCAGCACGGTTCCTCGACGGTCCTCGGCGAGAGGACGCCTGCCCCGAGAACGTTCAGCCAACCACCGGCAGTTGCTGGACCAGCAGCTTTCCGGCCATGGTCACGCCGCCGTCCATGGCGATGGCCAGACCGTCCGCATAGACGTGGGGTCCATCGACCACGGGACCCGACTCGTCCTCGCCGTCCTCCGAGCCGACCTCGCCCAGGAGGTACGGGATGGGGCTGTGGCCGTGGACGATGCGCGTGCCGCCGTAGACGTCGAGGAGCGAGCGGACGGCGTCGGCGCCGTCGTCGCGGAAGGCGAAGCGCTTGGTGAACTTGCGGAAGAGGTCCCAGACCTCGTCCGCGTCGTTGCGGGCGATGGTCTCGCGGATGGTGTCGTTGACCGCCTCGATGGAGTCGCCGTAGTCGAGGTATGCGGTGGTGTCGGAGTGCACCAGCAGGTGCCCGTCGACCTGCTCCATGGCGTCCAGACGGGCCATCCACTGCAGATGATGGTCCTGGAGGCGGTCCATGTCGGTCTTCTGGCCGCCGTTGAGCAGCCAGGCCGCCTGGAAGGTGGCGGTGCCCGCGCCGGAGTTGACGGGCGTGTCGCCGAATCGCTTGGCGCCGAGCAGCAGCAGCTCGTGGTTGCCCATGAGGGCCTTGCAGTAGCCGCCGGCCGCCGCCGCCTCGGCGGACAGCCGCATCACGAGGTCGATGACGCCGATGCCGTCCGGGCCCCGGTCGGTGAAGTCGCCCAGGAACCACAGTCGCGCGGTGCCCGCGGACCAGTTGCCCTCGGCGTCGACCAGGCCCTTTTCCTGGAGCGCGGCGACCAGCTGGTCGAGATAGCCGTGCACGTCCCCGACGACGTACAGGGGACCCGGCCCGGTCTCGGACTGGGCGGCCTCCACGGCCTCGGGGTCGACGGAGACCAGAACGGTGTCGCCCCGGTTGATCACCGGCAGATCGCGCTGGGTGGGCGTGTACCCCTCGGGGTAGCCCTCGGTCTCGTCGAGCGGCGGGGCCACATCGCCCGGGTGTGTGCTCTGCGCGTAAGGACCGGCCTCGTGGACGTACGCGGGCACACGAAAATCGCGCACCGTCGGCGTCCGCACCTCGGGTCCCTGACCGGCCCCCTGAGTCATCGACCCCTCCACCACCATCGCCCGCATCTGCACCGGATCGGACTGCCTGGTCGTGGCGGCCCGCGGTGTCGTGCGCCCATCATAGGAATGCGGATCGCGCCATGTGATGACCCAGGGGTGGTGAAATGGCGCAGGGCCCCGTTTCACCACGGTTTTCGCCCGAATTGGGCGGGCCTTTCCCCGCCCAATTCCTCATCGGATCCCCGAAGGGCCCACACACGGCCCGTCGGATCCTCCTTCGGTGCTCACCTCTCCTCGGGTGACCGGGGCGGGCTGACCGTCGTGCGCGGCGAACGTCGCTCGGAAGAGGTGCGCACGAACAGCTCCGTCGGTATCACCTGTTCGACGGGGCGGTCGGACTCCACTCCCTCGATGGCGTCGATGAGGAGCTGCACCACCGCGGTGCCGATCCGGCGCGGCTTCAGGGAGAGCGTGGTGATGGGCGGCTCGGTGCTGGCGTACACGGTCGACTCGCTGCAGCAGACGAGCAGCAGGTCCTCCGGGACGCGAAGGCCGTACCGCCGGGCCGCGGCCAGCAGGTCGGTGCCGTTGGGGTCGAAGAGGCCGTAGACGGCGTCCGGGCGGTCGGGCCGGGCCAGCAGCCGGTCGGCGGCCACGGCTCCGGCGCACGGATCGTGTGCCGGATAGGCCTCGTACACGGGATCCTGCCCGACCCGCTCGCACCAGTGCAGGTACGCGGTCGTGGACAGGTGCGTGTACGTGTCCGTCGTGGTCCCCGTCAGGAGGCCGATCCGGCGGGCGCCGGCGTCGGCCAGGTGGTCGAGGATGCCCAGGACGGCCGCCTCGTGATCGTTGTCGACCCATGCGGTGACCGGGAGCGAGCCGGCGGGGCGGCCGTCGGAGACGACCGGAAGTCCCTGGCGGACCAGCTCGCTGACGACGGGATCCTGGTCGGACGGATCGATGACCACGGTGCCGTCCAGGGCCACGTTCGACCACACGTCGTGGCGCGAGGTGGCGGGGAGGATGACCAGGGCGTAGCCCCGGGCGAGCGCGGCCGAGGTGGCGGCTCGCGCCATTTCCGCGAAGTACGCGAACTCGGTGAAGGTGAAAGGTTCATCCCCGTACGTGGTCACGGTGAGGCCGATCAGCCCGGACTTCCCGGTACGAAGGGTTCGGGCGGCGGCCGAGGGGCGGTAGCCCAGCCGGTCGGCGACCTCACGGACATGGCGTCGGGTGGCGTCCGGGAGCCGGCCCTTGCCGTTGAGGGCGTCGGAGACGGTCGTGATGGAGACCCCCGCTGCCGCGGCCACGTCTCTGATGCCCGCCCGGCCCGGCCGGTTACCCCGGCGGGGAGTCTCTGCCCGGCTCACCTGGTGCTTCCCTGCTGCTGTCATGGCGAGCCGATAGTAGGGCTCATGCGGTGGGGTAGTGCGGACGCATATGCACGCGTTGACAGGCACGTTTCTGCAAGGTCAAACTCCTTCAAATGCCTTGGAAAACAAGGGACTTGACCCAACCAATATCAGTAGGTGACTCGTCGGCGCGCATGGGCCTGCCAAGTCGCTCATGTCTCGAAGAGGTCTCAACTCACCTTCACGGGGGATGCGCGCCACGGCGCGAGCCACCGGCGCGTGCGGTTCTGAGTAGCGCGCCCCCCGTTTCGTACGCCTTCGTACAGTGATGCCCGTGAGGCCTGAGTGACTGGAGGGGACGTGAGCGGCGAGGGCGCCAGAGCGTTGTCCACAGGCCGTTCGCAGCGACGCCCATTCCTCATAAAGTGAGCATCATTACGTGTCGACTAGGAGGACTGCGGTGAGCGAGACGAGCCCCAAGCTGCGAGCCGAGCTGGCGGGGATTCCCACCTACAAGCCCGGCAAGCCCGCCGCCGCGGGTGGCCCCGTGGCGTACAAGCTGTCCTCCAACGAGAACCCCTACCCGCCGCTGCCCAGCGTGCTGGAGACCGTGACCGCGGCGGCCGGGTCCTTCAACCGGTACCCGGACATGATGTGCACGGCCCTGATGAACGAGCTGTCGGACCGCTTCGGCGTGCCGGTCTCCCACCTGTCCACCGGCACGGGCTCGGTCGGCGTGGCCCAGCAACTGATCCAGGCGACCTCCGGCCCCGGCGACGAGGTGATCTACGCCTGGCGGTCCTTCGAGGCGTATCCGATCATCACGCAGATCAGCGGTGCCACCGCCGTGCAGGTCCCGCTGACGCAGGGCGAGGTGCACGACCTGGACGCGATGGCGGACGCGATCACCGACCGGACGCGGCTGATCTTCGTCTGCAACCCCAACAACCCTACGGGCACGGTGGTGCGCCGGGCCGAGCTCGAGCGCTTCCTCGACCGGGTGCCGGGCGACGTGCTGGTGGTGCTGGACGAGGCGTATCGGGAGTTCATCCGCGACACCGAGGTTCCGGACGGGGTCGAGCTCTACCGTGAGCGGCCGAACGTCTGCGTGCTGCGCACCTTCTCCAAGGCGTACGGTCTCGCCGGGCTCCGGGTGGGCTTCGCGATCGCCCACGAGCCGGTGGCGGCCGCCCTGCGCAAGACGGCTGTGCCGTTCGGAGTGAGCCAGCTCGCCCAGGAGGCGGCCATCGCCTCGCTCCGTGCGGAGGACGAACTTCTCGGGCGCGTCGGGGCGCTGGTCTGCGAGCGCACGCGCGTCGCAGAGGGCCTGCGGGCGCAGGGCTGGACGGTGCCCGAGACGCAGGCGAACTTCGTATGGCTGCGCCTGGGGGACCGCACGGCCGAGTTCGCGGCGGTGTGCGAGCAGGCCGGCGTCGTCATCAGGCCGTTCCCTGGTGAGGGCGTTCGTGTGACGATCGGCGAGCCCGAGGCCAACGACATCTTCCTGAAGACGACGGAGTCGTTCCGCAAGGATCTGTAGCCCGCTGGGCCGCGGCCGAGTGCCGCGAGCCCGGCTGTAGATTCAACAGTCTGTTGAAGTGCGCCTGGGGGGTTGACTCATAGAGGGGACCCCCCTTCAGGCGTTGCGGACCGGTGCGCCATAATGGCTTGTGAATGTGAACGCGTTCACAAGCTCGTCCGTTTACATCCGAGCTGTGAGGGATGTACCGGGCAAAACTGCCGCCATGACCACGGCATGTAAGGAGAAGACGTGGACATCGCTCTGGCGCCGGAGACTCTGGCGCGATGGCAGTTCGGCATCACCACCGTCTACCACTTCCTCTTCGTCCCCCTGACGATCTCGCTCGCCGCGCTCACCGCCGGCCTGCAGACCGCATGGGTCCGCACGAACAAGGAGAAGTACCTCAAGGCCACCAAGTTCTGGGGCAAGCTCTTCCTGATCAACATCGCGATGGGTGTCGTCACCGGCATCGTGCAGGAGTTCCAGTTCGGCATGAACTGGTCGGACTACTCGCGCTTCGTCGGCGATGTCTTCGGCGCTCCGCTGGCCTTCGAGGCCCTGATCGCCTTCTTCTTCGAGTCGACCTTCATAGGCCTGTGGATCTTCGGCTGGGACAAGTTGCCACCGAAGATCCACCTCGCCTGCATCTGGATGGTCTCGATCGGCACGATCCTGTCCGCGTACTTCATCCTCGCGGCCAACTCGTGGATGCAGCACCCGGTCGGCTACCGGATCAACGAGCAGAAGGGCCGCGCCGAGCTGACCGACTTCTGGCTCGTTCTGACCCAGAACACCGCGCTGACCCAGGTCTTCCACACCCTCTCCGCGGCCTTCCTCACCGGTGGCGCGTTCATGGTCGGCATAGCCGCCTTCCACCTGGTCCGCAAGCAGCACATACCGGTGATGAAGACCTCGCTGCGGCTGGGCCTGGTCACCGTGGTCATCGCCGGCATGCTCACCGCGATCAGCGGCGACCTGCTCGGCAAGGTCATGTTCAAGCAGCAGCCGATGAAGATGGCGGCGGCCGAGGCCCTCTGGGACGGCGAGGCGCCGGCGCCCTTCTCGGTCTTCGCCTACGGCGACGTCGACAAGGGGCACAACAAGGTCGCCATCGAGATCCCGGGCCTGCTGTCCTTCCTCGCCAACGACGACTTCGACTCCTACGTCCCCGGCATCAACGACGTCAACAAGTCCGAGCAGCAGAAGTTCGGGCCCGGTGACTACCGGCCCAACATCCCCGTCGCCTACTGGGGCTTCCGCTGGATGATCGGGTTCGGCATGACGTCCTTCGCCATCGGTCTGGCCGGACTCTGGCTGACCCGCAAGAAGTTCCTGTTGCCGCAACACCTGAGGGTGGGAGACGACGAGGTCCCGCATCTCGTGCTGGTGCCCACCAAGGCCCTCGGCCCGACGCTGACCAAGTGGTACTGGCGCATCGCGATCCTCACCCTGGGCTTCCCGCTGATCGCCAGCTCCTGGGGCTGGATCTTCACCGAGATGGGCCGCCAGCCGTGGGTCGTCTACGGCGTGCTGCAGACCCGTGACGCGGTCTCCCCCGGTGTCTCGCAGGGCGAGGTCATCACGTCGATGGTCGTGTTCACCACGCTGTACGCGATCCTCGCCGTCGTCGAGGTCAAGCTGCTCGCGAAGTACGTCAAGGCCGGGCCGCCCGAGCTCACCGAGGCCGACCTCAACCCGCCCACGAAGATCGGCGGCGACTCCCGTGACGCCGACAAGCCGATGGCCTTCTCGTACTAGGCCGAGGGAGCTGCACAGTCATGGAACTTCACGACGTCTGGTTCGTCCTCATCGCCATCCTGTGGACCGGCTACTTCTTCCTGGAAGGGTTCGACTTCGGGGTCGGCGTCCTCACCAAGCTGCTGGCCCGTAACCGTCCGGAGAAGCGGGTCCTCATCAACACCATCGGCCCTGTCTGGGACGGCAACGAGGTCTGGCTGCTCTCGGCCGGCGGTGCCACCTTCGCCGCCTTCCCCGAGTGGTACGCCACGCTCTTCTCCGGCTTCTACCTGCCGCTGCTGCTCATCCTGGTCTGCCTGATCGTCCGCGGAGTCGCCTTCGAGTACCGGGCGAAGCGGCCGGAGGAGAGCTGGCAGCGCAACTGGGAGACCGCGATCTTCTGGACCTCGCTGCTCCCCGCGTTCCTGTGGGGCGTGGCCTTCGCCAACATCGTGCGCGGAGTGAAGATCGACTCCGACATGGAGTACGTGGGCAGTGTCGGGGACCTGCTCAACCCGTACGCCCTTCTGGGCGGTCTGGTCACGCTGTCGCTGTTCACCTTCCACGGGACGGTATTCGTCGGGCTCAAGACCGTGGGGGACATCCGGGAGAGGGCGCGCAGGCTCGCGCTGCGCGTCGGCCTGGTGACGGCCGCGCTGGCACTCGTCTTCCTGCTGTGGACGCAGGCCGACAAGGGAGACACCGCGTCGTTGGTCGCGCTGATCGTGGCGGTGGCCGCACTCGTCGCCGCGCTGGGTGCTGCTCAAACGAGCCGTGAGGGCTGGGCGTTCGCGCTGTCGGGGCTCACCATCGTGGCGGCCGTCGCGATGCTCTTCCTGACGCTGTTCCCGAACGTCATGCCGTCCTCGCTGAACGCGGACTGGAGCCTCACGGTCACCAACGCCTCGTCGAGCCCGTACACCCTGAAGATCATGACCTGGTGCGCGGGCATCGCCACGCCGATCGTGCTGCTCTACCAGGGCTGGACGTACTGGGTGTTCCGCAAGCGGATCGGTACGCATCACATCGCCGACGTCGCGCACTGAGTCCGGCAGAGAGGTGTGTTGCGCGGTTTCACGTGAAACACACCTCTCCGGGCCGAAGGCGTGTTTCACGTGAAACACGCCTGCTGAGAAGAGGGTGTGTTTCACGTGAAACCGATCGACCCGCGACTGCTCCGGTACGCCCGCGCCACCCGCCTCTTTCTGGGGGCGGTTGTCGGCCTGGGAGTCGCCGGGGCCGTCCTCGTCATCGCGCAGGCGATGCTCATCGCCGAAGTGGTGGTCGGTGCTTTCCAGCACGGGATGGGGGTCGCCGACCTGCGGACCCCGCTCCTGCTGTTGGTCGCCGTCGCGTGCGGCCGGGCGTTGGTCTCCTGGCTCACCGAGCTCGCCGCGCACCGGGCGAGCGCGGCGGTGAAGTCCGAGCTCCGCGGGCGCCTGCTGGAGCGGGCCACCGCACTGGGGCCCGGCTGGTTGAGCGGGCAGCACACGGGTTCGCTGATCAACCTCGCCACGCGGGGCGTGGACACCCTCGACGACTACTTCTCGCGCTACCTGCCGCAGTTGGGGCTGGCGGTGGCAGTGCCCGTGGCGGTGCTCGTGCGGGTCGTCACCGAGGACTGGGTCTCGGCGGCCATCATCGTCGGCACACTGCCGCTGATTCCCGTGTTCATGGTGCTGATCGGCTGGGCCACGCGCTCGCAGATGGATCGCCAGTGGCGGCTCCTGTCCCGGCTGTCCGGGCACTTCCTCGATGTGGTCGCCGGGCTGCCGACGCTGAAGGTGTTCGGCCGGGCCAAGGCGCAGGCCGAGTCGATCAAGCGGATCACCGGCGAGTACCGGCGAGCGACCATGCGGACGCTGCGGATCGCGTTCCTGTCCTCCTTCGCGCTGGAGTTGCTCGCCACGATCTCGGTCGCGCTGGTCGCGGTGACGATCGGGATGCGGCTCGTCCACGGTGAGATGGACTTGTACATCGGGCTGGTGATCCTCGTCCTCGCGCCCGAGGCGTATCTGCCGCTGCGGCAGGTGGGAGCGCAGTTCCACGCGGCTGCCGAGGGGCTCGCGGCGGCCGAGGAGATCTTCGAGGTGCTCGAGACGCCGGTACGGGCCTCCGGCTCGCTGCCCGTGCCGGACGGTGGCGTTGGCTTCGAAGGGGTGACCGTCCGGTACCCGGGGCGGTCGGACGACGCCGTCGCGGACGTGACCTTCGAGGTCGCCCCGGGGGAGACGGTGGCTCTCGTCGGGCCGAGCGGAGTGGGCAAGTCGACGCTGCTGAACGTGCTGCTGGGGTTTGTGGAGCCGACCGCGGGGCGGGTACGGGTCGGGGGAGCCCACCTGGCCGACGTCGACCTGGAGGAGTGGCGCTCACGGGTGGCCTGGGTGCCGCAGCGGCCCCACCTCTACGCCGGGACCATCTCGGAGAACGTACGGCTCGCGCGGCCCGACGCGGACGACGAGGACGTGCGGCGGGCCTTGGCCGACGCGGGAGCGCTGGACTTCGTCGACGCGCTGCCGACCGGGCCCGACACGGTCCTCGGCGAGGACGGTGCCGGTCTCTCCGCCGGACAGCGCCAGCGTCTGGCCCTGGCGCGGGCCTTCCTCGCGGACCGGCCCCTGCTGCTGCTCGACGAGCCGACGGCTTCCCTGGACGGGGAGACCGAGGCGGAGGTCGTGGACGCGGTACGGCGACTCGCGGTCGGCCGGACCGTGCTGCTGGTGGTGCACCGGCCGGCGCTGCTGGAGGTGGCCGATCGGGTGGTCCGGTTGGAGCCCGGGACACCCGCGACGGTTGCCGCTGCCCCGTGGACCGGTGGGACGCGGACAGGCGCACGAGCGGAGGGGGTGCACCTGCCGCCGCACGCTCGCGAGAACGAACTGCCGCTGGAACGGCGTCATTCCGTGCTGAGCCGTGTCCGTGCCATGGCCGGCCCCCGTCGTGGTCGTCTCGCTCTTGCCCTGTTGCTCGGCAGCCTCGCCCTCGGCAGCGCCGTCGGCCTGATGGCGACCTCCGGGTGGCTCATCTCGCGGGCGGCCCAACAGCCGCCGGTGCTCTATCTGATGGTCGCCGTGACGGCCACACGGGCGTTCGGGATCGGGCGCGCGGTGTTCCGGTACACGGAGCGGCTCGTGTCGCACGACGCCGTGCTGCGGATGCTCGCCGACACCCGGGTCGCCGTCTACCGGCGGCTGGAGCGGCTGGCGCCCGCGGGCCTGCGGCGCACGCGACGCGGTGACCTGCTCTCGCGGCTCGTCGCGGACGTGGACGCGCTGCAGGACTACTGGGTGCGGTGGCTGCTGCCGGCCGGGGCCGCGGTCGTCGTGTCGGCCGCCTCCGTCGGCTTCACGGCGTGGCTGCTGCCCGAGGCCGGCGCGGTCCTCGCCCTGGGACTGCTCGCCGCCGGGGCCGGGGTACCGCTGATCACCGGAGCCGTGGCGCGGCGCGCCGAACGCAGGCTCGCCCCCGCCCGCGGGGAGCTGGCCACCCGCGTGGCCGACCTGCTCACCGGGACCGCCGAGCTGACGGTGGCGGGCGCTCTGCCCACGCGTACCGCGGACGCACGGCGGGCCGACACCGCACTGACCCGGATCGCGTCCCGTGCCGCCACCGCCACCGCACTGGGCGACGGACTCACCGCGCTCGTCACCGGTCTCACCGTGGCCGGGGCCGCGCTCGTCGGGGCGCAGGCGGTCGCGGACGGCCGGCTCGGCGGGGTCGCGATGGCCGTCGTCGTCCTCACTCCCCTCGCCGCTTTCGAGGCCGTCATGGGGATGCCCCTCGCCGCGCAGTTCCGGCAGCGGGTGCGCAAGAGCGCCGAGCGCGTGTACGAGGTGGTGGACGCTCCCGACCCCGTACACGAGCCCGAACGGCCCGTGCCTCAACCTCAGTCGCCGTTTCCTCTCGTCCTCAGCGGGCTCGCCGCACGTCACGCCGAGCAGGACCGCGACGCGCTCGCCGCGATCGACCTCACCCTCGACCAGGGCCGCAGGATCGCCGTGGTCGGCCCCTCGGGCTCGGGCAAGACGACGCTCGCGCAGGTCCTGTTGCGGTTCCTGGACGCGCGCGAGGGGACGTACACGCTGGGAGGGGTGGACGCCCACGCGCTCGACGGCGACGCCGTACGGCGACTCGTCGGGCTGTGTGCCCAGGACGCGCACCTCTTCGACAGCTCGGTACGGGAGAACCTGCTGCTGGCCCGGAAGGACGCCACGGAGGCCGATCTGCGGGACGCGCTCGCACGGGCACGGCTCCTCGACTGGGCCGACGGACTGCCCGACGGGCTCGACACCCTCATCGGTGAGCACGGAGCGAGGCTGTCCGGCGGCCAGCGCCAGCGGCTCGCCCTCGCTCGCGCCCTGCTCGCCGACTTCCCCGTCCTGGTCCTCGACGAGCCCGCGGAACACCTCGACCTGGATACCGCCGACGCGCTCACCGCGGACCTGCTGACCGCGACCGAGGGCCGTACGACCCTGCTGATCACCCACCGGCTGGCCGGGCTGGAAGCCGTGGACGAGGTCGTCGTCCTCGCGGAGGGACGGGTCGTGCAGCGTGGCCCCTTCGCGGAACTGGTGGCCGTGGACGGGGTGTTGCGGTCGATGGTGGAGCGGGAGACGGCCGGGGAGCTGCTGGCCGGCGCGCGGGGACGCTGACGGTCGAGAAGGGCGCCGGGACGGCGGTCGCGTACGGTGCGGCGGTGCTGACGGGCGAGCGCGTGTGCGCTCGCAAGCCGCCGTGCGGGACTCCCTCGTACCGGCCCCCTGTTCGGCTCAGCGGGCCTGGTCCATTCGTGGCACTCGATCCCCCAGCCGTACGACTCGAACACGACCTCGCGCCCTGGAGCGCGCCACGATCGCTGGCATGCGCTCTTCTTGTCGACATCACCCGTTGCTCGTCCTGGTGCTGCTCTGCGCCTGCGTGGCCCTGATCGCGCGGCCGGCGGTGGCCGAGGGCGACAGCGGAGGCACGGGGGTCCCCGGCCCCTCCGGGTCCAGCGCCCGTGTGGCGGCTCTGTACGAGGCAGCGGCCGCGGCGACGCAGCAGTACGAACTGGGCCGGAGCGAGGCCGAGGCACAGCGGGCGGAGGCACAGCGGCTGCAAAAGCTCCTGGTGCGGGAGCGGGAGCAGATCGAGGCCCTGCACGAGGACCTCGGGCGGATCGCACGAGCCCGGTACCGCGAGGGCGGCGGACTGCCGTACACGGTGCAGCTGTTGCTCGCGGACAGTCCGGAGGAGCTGATGCGAGGTCACCGGGTCGTGAGTCAGGCGAACCTGGCGGCCGACAAGGCCGTGTCCAGGAGCCGCCGTGCCGAGGCGAGGCTCGCGGCCGGTGAGAAGCAGGCGGCTGCCGAGTGGCGGAGACTGGAGTGGCGCAACGCCGAACTCGCCGGGACGAGGCGGGCGATCGAGAAGAAGCTCGAAGAGGCGCGGTGGATGCTCCAGGGACAGGCTGACGCGTCGGCGGCAGCGGGTGCGTGCCCGGGCGCCACCCGGCTGGACCAGCCGCCCACGGGCTCCCGGCGCGCGTGGGTCGCGCCCGTGGAGCGGTACGTACTCTCCGCGGGCTTCGGCAGCGGCGGTGCGCGCTGGGCGAACCGGCACACCGGGCAGGACTTCGCGGTCCCGATCGGAACGCCGGTCCGGGCCGTGGGGGCGGGGCGGGTCGTGCGGGTGTCCTGCGGGGGCGCCTTCGGCATCCAGATCGTCGTCCGGCACACCGACGGCTACTACACGCAGTACGCGCACCTCGCCTCTTTGGCCGTGGACCAGGGCGAGCGGGTGGCTCCTGGGCAGTGGATCGGACAGGCAGGAACGACCGGCAACTCCACCGGCCCGCACCTGCACTTCGAGGTACGGATCACGCCGGAGCTGGGCTCGGGCATCGACCCGGTGCCGTGGCTGCTGAAGCACGGGGTGGAGCTGTAGAGAAGACGGCTGCCGCTTGACCGCTGTGCACGAAATGGCCGGGGCCGTGACCGACGGCCCCAGCGCCCACTAAGCCCGCAACCGTTCCGCCACCATCCGCTCGATCACGACCGCGACCCCGTCCTCGTTGTTGGCGACGGTCCGACCCGAGGCGGCGGCGATGACATCGGGGTGTGCGTTCCCCATGGCGTAGGACCGGCCCGCCCACGTCAGCATCTCGACGTCGTTCGGCATGTCCCCGAAGGCGACGACCTCCTCGTGGGAGATGCCGCGCTCGGCGCAGCACAGCGCGAGAGTACTGGCCTTGGAGACGCCGGGGCCGCTGATCTCCAGCAGCGCGCTGGGGCTGGAGCGGGTGATGGTGGCCCGGTCACCGACGGCGATGCGAGCGGTGGTGAGGAAGTCGTCGGGGTCGATCTCGGGGTGGTAGGCGAGGATCTTGAGCACGGGTTCGTCGGCGGCGACCCCGTCCGGCGCCAGCAGCTTCTCCGCGGGCGCGAGGGCGTCGGGGATCTCCATGTGGAGCTTCGGATACTCCGGCTCCTGGTAGAAGCCGTATGTCTGCTCGACGGCGTACACGGTTCCCGGCGCGGCCGCTCGCAGCAGCCGTACCGCGTCGAGCGCGTTCTCCCGGGCGAGCTCGCGGATCTTGACGAAACGGTGGGCTCCGGGACCGCCGTGCAGGTCGACCACGGCGGCACCGTTCCCGCAGATGGCCAGGCCGTGACCGTGGACGTGGTCGCTGACGACGTCCATCCATCGGGCCGGCCGGCCGGTGACGAAGAAGACCTCGATACCCGCCCCCTCGGCGGCCGCGAGAGCGGCGACCGTGCGTGCGGACACCGTCTTGTCGTCGCGCAGGAGGGTGCCGTCGAGGTCCGTGGCGATCAGTCGGGGCGGGACGGTCGGGGCAGGGGTTGCGGGCTGTCTCGTCGCTGAGGTCACCGCCTCATTCTCGCGCAGCTGTGCGTACGCCCGTGCGGGGGTCCGTACAGGTGAGTGATTGCTGTCCCCGTCCACGTCGTTACCGTCCGGCGTGATCGGCTCGCTCCGGTGGGTGTTCATCCCAGCTGTGCCGTCGCTTCCATGGCGATGCGTTCGAAGACCTTCTCGTCGGCCGCGAAGTCCGATTCGGGGATCGGCCAGTGGATCACGATCTCGGTGAACCCCAGCTCCGCGTGGCGGCCGGCGAAGTCCACGAAGGCGTCCAGTGACTCGAGCGGGCGAGCGCGGTCCGGGGTGAAGCCGGTGAGTAGAACCTTGTCGAGGTCGGTCACGTTCCGGCCGATCGCGGCGCACGCGTCCGCCAGCTTCTCGGTCTGTCCGCGAAGGGCCTGGACCGACTGCTCAGGGGTGCCCGTCTCGTACAGCCGGGGGTCTCCGGTGGTTACCCAGGCCTGGCCGTACCGGGCCGCCAGCTTCAGTCCGCGCGGTCCGGTGGCGGCCACCGCGAAGGGAAGCCGGGGGCGCTGTACACAACCGGGGATGTTGCGTGCCTCGTGCGCGGAGTAGAAGTCGCCCTCGTACGACACGGAGTCCTCGGACAGCAGCCGGTCGAGCAGGCGCACGAACTCGGCGAAGCGGTCGGCGCGCTCGCGCGGCGTCCACGGGTCCTGGCCGAGCGCGGTGGCGTCGAAGCCGGTACCCCCGGCACCGACGCCGAGCGTGAGGCGGCCGCCGGAGACGTCGTCGAGGGAGATCAGCTCCTTGGCGAGGGTCACCGGGTGCCGGAAGTTCGGCGAGGTCACGAGGGTGCCCAGACGCAGGTGATCGGTCGCGGAGGCCGCAGCCGTCAGCGTCGGGACCGCCCCGAACCACGGACCGTCCCTGAAGCTCCGCCACGACAGATGGTCGTACGTGTACGCGGCGTGGAATCCGAGCTGCTCGGCCCGCTGCCACGCGGCACGCCCGCCTTCGTGCCAGCGGACGTACGGGAGGATCACGGTGCTCAGACGCAGACTCATGCCTCAGAGCCTAAGCGGCGGTGCGGTGTGGTGAGGGACCGCGCAGGTCAGTGCGGCTCGGGAAAGCGCAGGTACCGCGGCGGTACGGCCCGGGTCAGCCACACACCGTTGGCGCTGACGTGGAACACATGGCCGTCGCGGTGCATGGCGCCGGCGTCCACGGAGAGGACGACCGGACGGCCGCGCCGGGCGCCGACACGGGTGGCGGTCTCGCGGTCGGGCGAGAGGTGCACGTCGTGCCGGTTCATGGCGCGCAGCCCCTCGGCCCGGATGACGTCGAGGTTGCGGGCCACGGTCCCGTGGTAGAGGTACGGCGGTGGTGTCGCCGTGGGAAGGCCGAGGTCGACCTCGACGGTGTGACCCTGGTTGGCGCGGATCCGGGTGCCTTCGACGGCGAAGCGCTGTTTGTCGTTGGCGGCGACCACATGGTCGAGTTCGGCCCTGGTGATCCGGAAACCGTGCGAGGCGGCCGCCGCGAGCAGGGTGTCGATCTCGACCCAGCCGCCGTCCGCGAGGGTGAGCCCGATCCGGTCGGGCTGGTGACGCAGGTGCTTGGACAGGTACTTCGAGACCTTGACGGTGCGTCGATCATCCATCCGTTTTGTCCGTTCGTTCCTTCATCCCACCAGCGTGCCTGGAGAGACGCGTATCACGCACGCGATTTTGATCCGGATGTTTGATCCACAGCCAAGTATGGTTATCCACAGGGGAATTGGCGTACCTGTGGACAACTCACTCGGCCATTCAGGGCATTTCATCAAAATTGGTCTGTTTAGTGCTATTTGTCGCGAGTGAGTCCAAGATCCTCGCCTGTACCTCCCGTTCGGCTGCGATGGCGACGAACTCGGCGGACCGCTCCACGCCAACCAGCCGCTCCACCGCCCGCATTGTGGCCGCCGGTACCGGTACCGACCGCATCTCGTCCGGGTCCCCCGGCGTCTGCTCGGAACCCGGGTGCCGTGGTAGGCGCCGCTCGGCGAACAGGCGTGTGGCCCGCGCGAGTTCGGCGTCCACCGTCCGTCGTGCGAGGGGTCTCAGCCGGCGTACGAGCGTCTCCACCTCGCCGGTCTCCGCGTTGCTCGACGGGTGGTCCAGGCCCAGACGGACTGGGGGGACCTGCTCCGTGGTGAACTCCACGAAACGGGAGGCGATGTGCTCGGCCTGGCCTCTCAACTCCCGCAGAACGCTCGACAGAACGGACAACGGAAGGCCAGCGGCACGCAATTCGACGGCCAGCGGCAGCTGTTGTGGTCTCGGCACGGCGAACACGTCGTCCTGTCCGGGCACCGGCTCCAGCAGGCCCAGCTCGATGGCGTCCGCCACCGTCGCGTCGTCCGGTCGGCCGCCGAACAGCTCGTCCAGATCGGTCCGCAGGATCCGCGCGGCTTTCTCGTCGCCCCACGGACCGTCGGCCCAGGAAGGGTCGGCCCCCGGTCCGTCGGCCTCGGCGACCAGCCCGAGTATCCCGCCGAGACCGCGGCCCGTGTCCCAGGCCTGAAGGAGCTCCTTGATCGAGGCCAGCGTGTAGCCGCGGTCCAGGAGGTCGGCGATCTGGCGGAGGCGGGCCAGATGGGCGTCCGAGTACACGTTGGCCCGGCCGCGGCGCTCGGGGCGGGGGAGCAGCCCGCGGTCCTGGTAGGCGCGGATCGTCCGGACCGTGGCACCACTGCGGTGCGCCAGGTCCTCTATGCGGTACGCGACGCCGACCGACTCGTCGTTCACGGCCCCTGCCCTTCCACCGGTTGGTTTCGCCCGGGGCCCCCGTGCGAGGTGCCGGACTCCCGCACACGCTCGTGCGGCGTACGGCGACTCACGGACCGCTCACAGTGGTGGCTCCAGACGTGCGATCGCGTGCAGTGTCCTCGGCGCGAAGCGGGACAGAAGGCGGCCGCCGCGGGCCTCCGGGGTGACCGGGACGACGGCCTCGTCGTGCACGACGGCGCGCAGGACGGCGTCCGCGACCTTCTCCGGCGGGTAGTTGCGCAGTCCGTACAGTCGCGCCGCCTTCTTCTGGCGCCGCTTCTCCTCGTCGGCGTCGACGCCCGCGAAGCGCGCGGTGGAGGTGATGTTGGTGTTGACGAACCCCGGGCAGATCGCCGACACACCGATGCCGTGCCCTGCCAGCTCCGCGCGCAGGCACTCGCTGAGCATCAGGACGGCCGCCTTGGAGGTGCTGTAGGCGGGCAGTGTCTTCGACGGCAGGTACGCCGCCGCCGACGCGGTGTTGACGATGTGGCCGCCCTGGCCGCGCGCCGCCATCTGCCGTCCGAAGAGCCGGCAGCCGTGGATCACGCCCCACAGGTTGACGTCGAGGACCTTCCTCCAGTCCTCGGAGGTGGTGTCGAGGAAGGACCCCGACAGCCCGATGCCCGCGTTGTTCACCAGCACGTCCACCACGCCGTACTGCGTGGCGACCCTCTGGGCGAGCTTCTCCATGGCCTGCTCGTCGGAGACGTCGACCTGTTCGGCCCATGCCTCGGGAGCGCCCGCCGGCCGGCACAGCTCCGCCGTACGGGCCGCGCCCTCCGGGTCCAGGTCGACGGCCACCACGCGTGCCCCGGCCCCGGCGAAGGCGAGGGCGGTGGCCCGCCCTATGCCGCTGCCCGCGCCGGTGACCAGCACCAACTGCCCGCCGAACCGGTCGGCGTACTTCCCCGTGCCCGCCGACAGGGGCCTGCCGGCCTCGGCGGCCGTCACGAACTCGGTGATCCAGGTGGCCAGCTGATCGGGGCGCGTACGCGGGATCCAGTGCCTGGCCCGGAGCGTACGACGGGTCAGTCGCGGGACCCACTTCTCCAGCCCGTCGTAGAGCCGCTCGGACAGGAATGCGTCCTCCAGGGGCGTGATGAGCTGTACGGGCGCGTGTGCGTAGGCGTCGTCACGCGGTCGAGACAGCCGGGCCCGGACGTTGTCCCGGTACAGCCACGCACCGTGCGCCGCGTCCGTACCCACCGAGGGGGCCGGGTAGTCGCCCGCCGGGAGGTTCTCGGCCCGCCGCAGCATCCGGGGCCACCGCTTGCCGAGCGGGCCGCGCCAGGCCAGCTCGGGCAGGTGCGGAGCGTGCAGCAGGTAGACGTACCAGGACCTGGCGCCCTGGCCGAGGAGCTGGCCCGCCCCGCGCGGCGTCGGACGCTTCACGCGCTGCTTGATCCAGTGCCCGAAGTGGTCGAGTGACGGCCCTGACATCGACGTGAAGGAGGCGATCCGGCCCTCGGTGCGCCCGATCGTCACGAACTCCCAGCCCTGCACCGAACCCCAGTCGTGCCCCACCAGGTGCACGGGCCGGCCGGGACTGACCGCGTCCGCGACCGCCAGGAAGTCGTCCGTCAGCCGGTCCAGGGTGAACCCGCCGCGCAGCGGCCGCGGAGCCGTCGAACCGCCGTGCCCGCGCACGTCGTAGAGGACGACGTGGAAACGGCCGGCCAGGCGCGGCGCGAGTTCGGACCACACCTCCTTGGTGTCGGGGTAGCCGTGCACGAGGACAACCGTGGGCTGTCGTGGGTCGCCGAGTTCCGCGACGCACAGCTCGACATCACCCGACCGCACCCGGCGCCGGCGCGCGCCGGCGAGGCCGCCGCCCGGCGCCTGTCCCCTGTCGCTCATGCGTGTCCCTTCCCGGCTCGGCGCCGCGAGTGGTCGAAGAACACGAACGGTGACGTCCTCGCTCGCGGCCGCCTTTGACTGCGCTACGTGTCCGTAACGTGACACCGCCGAATGTGACAATGGTCGGCGGCTGCGTCAATAGCCGTGCGGGCGCCTGTGGACAACTCACAGCGGTCTGGCGGACACACGGCCCCGTCGACGAGGCCCGTTGGCGAGGCCAGGTTGTTCGACCTCAGGGTGACCCTTACGGGCCCGTAATACTCGAGAGTGACTCACAGACAGCTCTGCGGGGTGACGACCGGCTGTGGTCCGCGCCACTAGCGTCGAAGGCGTGACTGTGATCGCGACCGAAAGCCTGAGCAAGCGGTTCCCGAGGGTAACCGCGCTTGACCGGCTCTCCGTGGACGTCGGGCCCGGTGTGACCGGACTCGTCGGAGCCAACGGGGCCGGCAAGTCCACACTGATCAAGATCCTGCTGGGTCTGTCCCCCGCCACCGAGGGCCGCGCCGAAGTGCTCGGACTCGACGTCGCCACCCAGGGCGGCGCCATCCGCGAGCGGGTGGGGTACATGCCGGAGCACGACTGCCTGCCGCCCGACGTCTCGGCCACCGAGTTCGTCGTGCACATGGCCCGCATGTCCGGCCTGCCGCCCACCGCCGCGCGCGAGCGCACCGCGGACACGCTGCGCCACGTCGGCCTGTACGAGGAGCGGTACCGCCCCATCGGCGGCTACTCGACGGGCATGAAGCAGCGTGTGAAGCTCGCCCAGGCCCTGGTCCACGACCCGCAGCTGGTCTTCCTGGACGAGCCGACGAACGGCCTCGACCCGGTCGGCCGAGACGACATGCTCGGCCTGATCCGCCGCATCCACACGGACTTCGGCATCTCGGTCCTGGTCACCTCCCACCTGCTGGGCGAGTTGGAGCGCACCTGCGACCACGTGGTCGTCGTCGACGGCGGCAAGCTCCTGCGCTCCAGCTCGACCACGGACTTCACCCAGACCACGACCACGCTCGCGATCGAGGTCACCGACACCGACGAACACCCGGACGGCACCCGGGTGATGCGCGAGGCGCTCCACGCGCGCGGCGTGGAGACCCACCAGGGCGACGGCCTCCCCGGCGCGGGACACATCCTCCTGCTCACCGCGCAGGGCGAGGAGACATACGACCTCGTGCGCGACCTGGTCGCCGACCTCGGCCTCGGCCTGGTCCGCATGGAGCAGCGCAGGCACCACATCGCGGAGGTCTTCAAGGACGACGAGCGGGCGGACGTCCCGGCGGGCACGCCAGGCACACCGGGCGCACGGAAGGAGGCGGTCGGCCATGGCGGTTGAGCAGCCCCAGGCACAGGCGCAGGCACAGGCCATGGCACCCGCGGGTGAACAGACCCGCATCCACGACATCGGCTACCGCAACTACGACGGCCCCCGGCTGGGCCGCGCCTACGCCCGTCGCTCCCTCTACTCGCAGACCCTGCGCGGCGCGTACGGGCTGGGCCGCTCGGCCAAGTCCAAGGTCCTGCCGATGCTGCTGTTCGTGGTGATGTGCGTCCCCGCGCTGATCATGGTCGCGGTCGCGGTCGCCACGAAGGCGAACGACCTGCCCGTCGCCTACACGCGCTACGCCGTCATCATGCAGGCCCTGATCGGACTGTACGTGGCGTCCCAGGCACCCCAGGCCGTCTCGCGCGACCTGCGCTTCAAGACCGTCCCGCTGTACTTCTCACGCCCCATCGAGACCGCCGACTACGTGCGCGCGAAGTACGCGGCGCTGGCCTCGGCTCTGTTCATCCTGACGGCCGCGCCGCTGCTCGTGCTCTATGTGGGCGCGCTGCTGGCGAAACTCGACTTCACCGATCAGACCAAGGGATTCGCACAGGGACTCGTTTCCGTGGCACTGCTCTCGCTGCTCTTCGCCGGCATCGGCCTGGTCATCGCGTCGGTCACCCCGCGCCGCGGCTTCGGCATAGCGGCCGTGATCGCCGTACTGACCATCTCCTACGGCGCGGTGTCCACCCTCCAGGCCATCGCGGACGCCCAGATGAGCAGCGGAGCCATCCCCTGGATCGGCCTGTTCTCCCCCATCACGCTCATCGACGGGGTGCAGACCGCCTTCCTGGGCGCGAGCTCGTCCTTCCCCGGCGCGGTCGGCCCCGGCACCGGTGAGGGTGTCGTCTACGCCCTGGTCGTCCTGGGCCTCATCGCCGCCAGTTACGGCCTCCTGATGCGCCGCTACAAGAAGGTGGGACTGTGACCACGCTCTCCATCGACCATGTCTCCCGCTGGTTCGGCAACGTGGTCGCCGTCAACGACATCACCATGACGGTAGGCCCCGGCGTCACCGGGCTGCTCGGCCCGAACGGCGCCGGAAAGTCCACCCTCATCAACATGATGGGCGGCTTCCTCGCCCCCTCCACCGGCTCCGTCACGCTCGACGGCAAGCAGGTCTGGCGCAACGAGCAGATCTACAAGCACATCGGCATCGTTCCCGAGCGGGAGGCGATGTACGACTTCCTCACGGGCCGCGAATTCGTCGTGGCCAACGCCGAGTTGCACGGCCTCGGTGAGAAGGCCGCCCAGCGGGCCCTCGCCACCGTCGAGATGGAGTACGCGCAGGACCGCAGGATCTCGACGTACTCCAAGGGCATGCGACAGCGCGTGAAGATGGCGAGCGCCCTCGTGCACGACCCGTCGCTGCTCCTGCTCGACGAGCCGTTCAACGGGATGGACCCGCGTCAGCGGATGCAGCTCATGGACCTGCTGCGGCGCATGGGCGACGAGGGCCGCACGGTGCTGTTCTCGTCCCACATCCTCGAAGAGGTCGAGCAACTCGCCGCCCACATCGAGGTGATCGTCGCTGGTCGGCACGCGGCGAGCGGTGACTTCCGCCGCATCCGCCGCCTGATGACCGACCGCCCGCACCGCTACCTGGTGCGCTCCAGCGACGACCGTGCCCTGGCGGCCGCGCTGATCGCGGATCCGTCGACCTCGGGCATCGAAGTCGACCTCACCGAGGGCGCGTTGCGCATCCAGGCCGTCGACTTCGGCCGCTTCACCGCGCTGCTGCCCAAGGTGGCCAGGGACCACGGCATCCGCCTGCTGACGGTCTCGCCGTCGGACGAGTCCCTCGAGTCCGTGTTCTCGTATCTGGTCGCGGCGTAGGAGGCCGAAGATGTACGACCCCACAGTCGCCCGACTCACCTACCGGGCCCTGCTCGGCCGCCGTCGGGCCCTCATTCTTGGCGCGCTGCCCCTGTTGCTGATCGTGATCTCGGTGGTCGTGCGCGGCTTCAGCGGCGCAGACGACCAGGTGGCCGCGGACGTGCTCGGCGGGTTCGCGCTCGCCACGATGGTGCCGCTCATCGGCGTCATCGCGGGAACGGGCGCGATCGGACCCGAGATCGACGACGGCTCGGTGGTGTACCTGCTGTCCAAGCCCGTGAAGCGCCCGACGATCATCTTCACCAAACTGATCGTGGCGATCGCTGTGACGATGGTCTTCTCGGCGGTCCCGACCCTCGTCGCGGGCCTGATCCTCAACGGCAACGGTCAGCAGATAGCGGTCGCGTACACGGTGGCGGCCCTGGTCGCGTCGATCGCGTACGCGGCGGTCTTCCTCCTGCTGGGCACCGTGACACGGCACGCGGTCGTCTTCGGACTCGTCTACGCGCTCGTCTGGGAGGCCCTCTTCGGCTCCCTGGTGTCGGGTGCGCGCACGCTCAGCGTCCAGCAGTGGGCCCTGGCGGTCGCCCAGAAGGTCGCGGGCGGGGATCTCGTCACCTCGGACGTCGGGCTGCAGACCGCGGTGATCCTGCTGGCCGCGGTCACCGCGGGAGCGACCTGGTACGCGGGTCAGAAGCTGCGGACGCTGAAGCTCGCCGGGGAGGAGTGACCGGGCTTCCGGGGCGTTCCCGGTCTTGACCGTGGCTTCACACGTGTCCGGGCACACTGGGCAAAGGGGATGGACGACCAGGAGGATCGGGGATGGCAGCGGAGGAGTCGAGGGGCGAGGCCGAGGCGGCCTCGGGATCCGGTCCCGGGTCCGGTGACGTCTGGAGCGATGTGGTTCTCGACGAGGACTTCATACGGTCCGCGGAGACGTCCGAGCCGTCCGCACGGGCCCGGATGCTCGCCGCCCGCTGGCGCGACCAGGCCCCCGATCCTCAGCCCTGGCGGTCCGACGAGCCGCCCGCGGGCTGGTTCTTCAGCAAGGCGCGCCGACGGAAGTGGCGCCGCCGGTAGAGGTGAGGCCGGTAGGGGTGAGGCCGGGTCAGGCCACGGGCGGCCGGGCGGCGGAGTTCCGATCGGCTGAGCACTGGCCGAGCAGATCCTGGCCGGCCGGGCCCTGGCTGACCGGGGTTCAGCCGACCGAGTCCTGGCCGGACGGGGTTCAGCCGCCAGGGTCCTGGCCGGCCCGGGCATAGGCGATCGGGACGTGGCCGACCGGGACGTGGCCGATGGGGGCGTCGTTGATCGGGCCCTCGCCGACTGGCCCTTGCCGACTGGGCCCGGCCCGGCCGGGTGTCGGCCGGGAGCTTTGGGGCGCTGGGTGGCGGTTTATTCGGTGGCGTCCGACTTGGTGCGACAGGCACAGTGGATCTGTTCCCGACGCCGGTGTGAGCCGGCGTCACGATCTGGGAGCGGGGTCAGGCGCGTCCTGCGCCGGGCTCCCGGCAGGGCAGCCCGCGGTGGGTTCCGGAGAGCCATCTCTTCGTCGAGCCCGTTCCGCACGGGGGAGCTGCCCGGGGCGGCCGCTTCGAGCGCGCGATCCCGCGCGGGCCGCCCCACCCGGGCTTCGCCCCTGTGGCTCGGCGGACTTGGATCCGCCGGGCCACAGCGGTGTCTCCCACGAAACCGGTCTCCCACGAAACCGGTGACGCGCCCGGGACGCCCGGGCCTCCCGCTACGGCCTGTTGCGCCCTAGCCCAGCAATCGCTCCAGGACCACCGCGATGCCGTCCTCCTCGTTGGAGGAGGTCACCTCGTCGGCGACGGCCTTGAGTTCCTCGTGGGCGTTGGCCATGGCGACGCCGTGTGCCGCCCAGGCGAACATGGGGATGTCGTTGGGCATGTCGCCGAAGGCGAGGGTGTCGGCCGCGCGGAAGCCGAGGCGGCGGGCGGCCAGGGACAGGCCGGTGGCCTTGGTCAGGCCGAGAGGGAGGATCTCCACGATGCCCTCGCCCGCCATGACGACGCCCACCAGGCCGCCCGCGACCCGGCGGGCCGCGTCGGCGAGTTCGTCGTCGGAGAGGGTCGGGTGCTGGACGTACACCTTGTTCAGGGGGGCGGCCCAGAGGTCCGCCGGGTCGCGGATCGGTTCGTAGGGCAGGGGGCCGTCGTGGACGCGGTAGCCGGGTCCGACGAGCACCTGGCCGTCCAGGCCGTCACGGCTCGCGGCCAGCAGCAGGGGACCGACCTCCGCCTCGATCTTGGCCAGGGCCAGCGTCGCGAGCTGCCGGTCCAGGGTCACCGAGGTGAGCAGCCGGTGCTCCCCCGCGTCGTACACCTGGGCGCCCTGGCCGCAGACCGCGAGACCGCGGTAGCCGAGGCCGTCCAGGATGTGCTTCGTCCACGGCACCGCGCGTCCCGTGACGACGATGTGCGCGGCGCCCGCCGCCGTGGCGGCGGCGAGTGCCGCACGGGTGCGCTCCGAGACCGTCTCGTCGGAGCGCAGCAGCGTCCCGTCGAGGTCGGTCGCGATCAGCTTGTACGGGAGGTCGTGGGAAGCGGCCTCGCTCACTTGGCTACCGGTTCCAGGACCTCGCGGCCGCCGAGGTAGGGGCGCAGCACCTCGGGCACCCGCACGGAGCCGTCGGCCTGCTGGTGGTTCTCCAGGATCGCGACGATCGTGCGCGGGACGGCGCACAGTGTGCCGTTCAGCGTCGCCAGCGGGCGGACCGTCTTGCCGTCACGCATGCGGATCGACAGCCGGCGGGACTGGAACTCGGTGCAGTCCGAGGTCGAGGTCAGCTCGCGGTACTTGCCCTGGGTCGGGATCCAGGCCTCGCAGTCGAACTTCCGCGAGGCCGAGGAGCCCAGGTCACCGCTCGCCACGTCGATCACACGGAAGGGCAGCTCCAGCGACGTCAGCCACTGCTTCTCCCACTCCAGCAGACGCTGGTGCTCGGCCTGCGAGTCCTCCGGGGCGACGTACGAGAACATCTCGACCTTGTCGAACTGGTGGACCCGGAAGATGCCGCGCGTGTCCTTGCCGTGCGAACCGGCCTCGCGGCGGTAGCACGGCGAGAAGCCGGCGTAGCGCAGCGGGAGGCGGTCGGCGTCGAGGATCTCGTCCATGTGGTACGCGGCCAGCGCCACCTCGGACGTGCCGACCAGGTAGAGGTCGTCCTTGTCCAGGTGGTAGACGTCCTGGGCGGCCTGGCCGAGGAAGCCGGTGCCGGCCATCGACTGGGAGCGGACCAGCGAGGGGGTCAGCATCGGCGTGAAACCGGCGGCCGTGGCCTGCGCGATCGCCGCGTTCACCAGGGCCAGCTCCAGCAGGGCGCCGACGCCGGTGAGGAAGTAGAAGCGCGAACCCGAGACCTTCGCGCCGCGCTCGACATCGATCGCGCCGAGGATCTGGCCCAGTTCCAGGTGGTCCTTGGGCGCGAAGCCCTCGGCGTCGAAGTCCCGGATCTCACCGAGCGTCTCCAGCGTGACGAAGTCCTCCTCGCCGCCGACGGGCACGTCGGGGTGGACGAGGTTGCCGAGCCGGAGGAGGAGCTCCTGGGTCTCGGCCGCGGCCTCGTCGCGCTCGGCGTCGGCGGCCTTGACGTCGGCGGCCAGCTGGCTCGCCTTCTTCAGCAGCTCGGCCTTCTCGTCGCCGGAGGCCTTGGGGATCAGCTTGCCGAGGGCCTTCTGTTCGGCGCGGAGCTCGTCGAAGCGGACGCCGGACGACCTGCGCCGCTCGTCGGCAGACAGGAGGGCGTCGACGAGCGCGACGTCCTCTCCACGGGCGCGCTGCGACGCACGCACACGGTCGGGGTCCTCACGGAGCAGGCGAAGGTCAATCACCCCTCAAGGCTACCGGTGCACGGTTCCGGCCCACGACTCGGAATTGCAATACGCGACTTTTGTGGGCTCTTGCCCGGTATTTCGATCCCTGTAAGAGCCGCTTCGGAGCGTCAATCAAAAGGAGATCGGCACCCTGAAAGGAGGCGGGGTGGGTGGCTCGGGTTGACTCTATTTCCTTGCGGGAAGCGGCACTTGGGATCGGCTGTCCACAGGGATCCACAGCCCCGGGAAAGTTATCCACAGGCTGTGCGAAAGATCTGTGGATTTCGATGGTGATCATTTCGAGGGTGGTGGGCGAACCGGATAATTCCCGGCTCAAACCATCTTCATACCTACTTTCGAGTGGAAACGGGTCGCTCCAAAGGATTGCCCGAGGGAAACAGGTGGACGAAGGGTGATGTAGCGGGCTGTGGGCGAAGTGGGGGTCCATAGGGAGATTTGTCGACCGAGCGGCACTGCCTTGTCGACTTGTCCCCAGGTCGAGACGCTGGCCTGTGGATAACTTCTGTGGACGGAGAAAATCGGCAGGTAGGACCGGTTGTGTGGGCCTGTGCACAACCGGAATCGCCCCCTCTCGGAAGCGGCCTGGAGGTGACCTGAAAGCGGCGTTCAGTCGGCCGTGGGGTGGCCCTGGGGGTTGTGTCGGCGAATGTGGGTGGGTGTGGGCGAGCTGGGGTGGGCGACGGCCGGTCGCGGGTCGGTCGGTGGCCAGTCGGTGGCCCGACGATGGCGCGTCGGCGACCCGTCGGCCAACCCCTTGGTGGGCTAGAACCTGCCGTCCTGGCAGCGCGCCACCCAGTCCGCGGCCGTGACGAACTCGGTGTCCGACGTCCCCGGCAGGGGGACGCGGACGTCCTTCACGGTCGCGTCCGCGCGCGGGTACGACCCGAGGTAGCGCACCTCCAGGCAGATCCGCTTGAGCCCCATCAGGGCCTCCGCCACACGCCGGTCGGAGATGTGCCCTTCGGCGTCGATGGCGAAGCAGTAGTTCCCGATGCCCTGGCCGGTGGGGCGGGACTGCAGCAGCATCAGGTTGACGCCCCGCACGGCGAACTCGCCCAGCAGGTCGCGCAGCCCACCGGGGTGGTCGTCGCGCTGCCAGATGACCACCGAGGTCTTGTCCGCACCGGTCGGCGCCGCCGGGCGGGAGGGGCGGCCGACGAGGACGAAGCGCGTCTGGGCGTTCTCCGCGTCGTGGATCCCGGTCTCCAGGGCCTCCAGGCCGTACCGGGCCGCCGCGAACTCTCCGGCGAAGGCGGCGTCGTACCGGCCCTCCTGGACCAGCCGGGCGCCGTCCGCGTTCGACGCGGCCGACTCCCAGACGACGTCGGGCGGCAGGTTCGCCTTCATCCAGTTGCGGACCTGCGGCTGGGCGGCGGGATGCGCGGTGACCGTCTTGATCTCCGAGATCTTCGTCCCGGGCCTGACCAGCAGGCCGAAGGTGATCGAGAGGAGCACCTCGCGGTAGATCATCAGCGGGGCGCCGGCGACCAGCTCGTCGAGGGTGGTGGTGATGCCGCCCTCGACGGAGTTCTCGATCGGTACGAACGCGGCCTCGGCCTCGCCGTTGCGGACGGCGTCGAGCGCGGCGGGGACGGAGACCATGGGGACGAGCTCACGGGTCGCCGTCTCCGGCAGTGTGCGCAGGGCGACCTCGGTGAAGGTGCCCTCGGGACCGAGGTACGCGTAACTGGCTGGCATGGCCTCACCCTAATGGGCCTTGCGGAACCCGGCGTACGCTTCCCGCCCTCACCACCCCTGAGAGCGATGCACGGGCACGAGGGTGCCGGGGGTACCGCGGGGGTTCCGGGGGTGTCGCCTCACCCCTCCAGCAGCCGTTGTCCCACGTACTCGCCCTCCGCGGCCCCGCCCGGCACCGCGAACAGGCCGCTCGACTCGTGGCGGACGAACTTCGACAGGGCGTCCCCCCGGTCGAGCTTGCGCTGCACCGGGACGAAGCCGCGCAGGGGGTCGGCCTGCCAGCAGACGAAGAGCAGGCCCGCGTCGGGCATCCCGTCCGTGTCGATCCCGTCGTGGAAGGAGAAGGGGCGGCGGAGCATGGCCGCGCCGCCGTTCTGGTCGGGGCGCGTGATCCGGGCGTGGGCGTTGATCGGGATGATCAGCCTGCCGTCGGAGCCGGTCTTCTCCAGGTCCGGCTCGGTCGTCTCGCTGCCGCCGGTCAGGGGTGCGCCGGTGGACTTCTTCCGCCCGATGACGTCTTCCTGGTCCCTCAGCGAGAGCTTCTCCCAGTCGTCGAGGAGCATGCGGATACGGCGTACGACCGCGTAGGAGCCGCCCGCCATCCACGTGGGGTCGCCGGAGCCGGACGCGGGCACGAAGATGCGCTGGTCGAAGTCCTTGTCGGTCGGCTTCGGGTTGCGGGTGCCGTCGATCTGGCCCATCAGGTTGCGGGCCGTCATGGGCCGGCCGGTGGCTCCCGGGGAACGGTTGAAGCCGTTCATCTGCCAGCGCACGCGTGCCGCGCTGCCCGCGTCCTTCTGGATCGCGCGCAGGGCGTGGAAGGCGACCAGCGCGTCGTTGGCGCCGATCTGCACCCACAGATCGCCGTCGCTGCGGGCCTTGTCGAGGTGGTCGGAGGAGAAGTCGGGCAGGGGGTCCAGAGAGTCCGGACGCTGCTTCTCCAGCCCCGTACGGGCGAAGAAGCCGTAGCCGAATCCGAAGGTGACCGTCAGGGACGAGGGTCCCGCGTCGCGCGCCACGTCCGTGTCGTCCTGTGTGGACGCTTCGCCCGCCATCAGCCGCCGGGCGGTCTCCGACCAGCGGCGCAGCAGGGCGGACGCCTCCTTGCGGCCCGCGCCCGCGGCCAGGTCGAAGGCGACGAGATGCCCGCTGGCCTGGAGAGCGGTGGTGATTCCGGGCTGATGTTTCCCGTGAAACATCACCTGGTCGGCTCCCACGGAGCTGAGCGGGGCGGTCTTGTCGTCCGAGGGCGCCGCCGCGTATCCGGCGGCGCCGCCCACGGCGCCGAGCGCGAGCCCGGTCGCCCCGGCGGTGCCCAGCAGACGCCGCCGCGAAATGGCCCCCTCCGAGGGAGCCCCCTGGAGAGGCACCCGAGGCACCTCCTTCGGGGAGCTCGTGGAGCCCGCAGAGCCTGGGGCACTCTTGGCGCCCGCAGGCCCTGCAGTGCCCGCAGTGCCCGCAGCGCCCGTAGCGCCCGCAGCGCCGGTAGCGTCCGCGGAACCCGCTCCCGGCGCGGGAGCCTCGGGTGTGGACTGGTCAGCCATGGTGTGGTTCAGCCGATCTGCGCGTTCTTGGTGACGGTCGCCTGGTCGATGTCGGACGTCCGCACGGTGACCGCGATCTCCCAGTTGCCCGCCATGGGGATCTGCACCCCCGCGGCACTCCAGTGTCCGGTGGCGACGCGGTCGGGGGCGACCGGCAGCGGACCGATGTCCTTCGCCTTGAGCGTGAAGGCGACCTTCACCTCGGGGACGTCGAAGACCCTGCCGTTGGGCCGCTGGATGTAGACGTGCATCTCGTTGGGGCCCACGGTCGCGGGGTCCATGTCGACCCGTACGAGCCCCTTGCCGTCCTGGCCACCCGTGTCGAACGGAATGTCCAGGGCCAGCGCTCCCGAGTCCCCGGCCACGTCGGACTGCTGTGCCGCGGACGTGGCCGCCTTGGCCTCCTCCACGGTGCGCCCGGGCTCGGTCGACGTCAGCACGGTCGTCACGGCCAGCAGGACGACGGCCACGCCCGTCTCGGCGAGCACGGATCGGCGCAGTCCCGCGCGCCCCGGATCGGCGTCCCGGATGCGCTTCTCGCGCGCGGTGGCCATGGCGGCCCGCTGCCGGGCGAGTTGGGTGGCGCGCTCGGGGTCGCCGGAGTCCTGCCCGGAGGCTCCCGAGTCCGCGGTTTCCCTGTCCTCGACCTCGACCTCGTTCTTGACCTCGTTCTTGACCTCGTTCTCGCCCTGGTTCTCGTTCTCATCCTCCGGGTCCGGGGCGGAGTCCTCCAGCGTCGTGGTCGAAGCCTTGGCGTCCCCACCCGCGGCGACAGCCGTACGGGCACCGCTCGTCCGCTGCGCCGTCGCTCCGGTCACCACGGAGGCCGGGGAAGCCACGTTCTCCGCCGGTGTGTCCGCCAGCCTGTCGGTCCACCGCCGGGAGATCCACGCGATGCCCACGAGCACCGCGACGAGTCCGATCTTCACGAGCAGCAGCTGTCCGTACGAAGTGCCGGTCAGCGCGGACCAGGAGCCGAGCTGGCGCCACGACTGGTAGACGCCGGTCGCCGCCAGCACGAGCACGCTGGTGAACGCGACGCGCGAGAACCGACGTACGGCCCCCGCCTCGATCGGGGCCTCGGCGGGCGCCCGGAACAGTGCGACGAGCAGCGTCGCGAGCCCGCCCAGCCAGGTGGCGACCGCCAACAGGTGCACCACGTCGACGGGCATGGATATCCCGGTCTGGATGCCGGTCGAGGCGTGCTCGGCCATGGCCCAGCTCGCGGCCAGGCCCGCCGCCACCACGCTCCCGCCGATCGCGAGCCCGAAGGTGAGGTCCTTCTTGTAGGCGGACGGTTCGGCGTCGCTGTCGTGTTCGGCGTCGCTGTCGCTGTCCCTTTCGACGTCACCGTCCGGCTCGGCGCGGTCGTCCGTTTCGGCGTCACCGTCCCCTTCGGCACCGGCGAGGCTCTCCTCGGCATCGTCCCGTCGCGCGTACGCCCCGAAGAGCACCGCGATGAACAGCGCCGCCGCCGCGAGCAGCAGCAGCCGGGACACCAGCGCCGCGCCCGCCTTGGTCTGCAGCACGGTCCCGAGCAGGCTCAGGTCGAAGATGTCACCGACCTTCCCGGACCCGGTGTACGAGCCGCGCAGCAGCAGCATCGCGAGCGTGGCCGCGGTCAGCGTGAGCCATCCGGACACCACGAGCCGCTGTACGGGCCGTACCGCCGCGCCTCGCTGCCAGCAGGCGAGCACGAAGGCGGCGCCGCCGACCAGGAGGATGAAACCGGCGTACGCGGCATAGCGGGCGAACCCGTAGAGGCCGCCGACGAGCCCGCCGCCCGCCGTCTGCTCGGGCACGGCGGCGGTGGTCTTCGAGGGCGCGCCCACGGAGAACGTGAACGCGCCGGAGACGGGGTGGCTGTCCGCCGAGACCACCTGGTAGGTGACGGTGAACGTGCCGTCGGGCAGCCCCGAGTGCAGCTCCACCCCGTAGCTGTTGCCGCCCAGGTCGGACGTCTTGCCGGTGTCGACCTCCTTGCCCTTGGGGTCGTACACCCGTACCGAACCGTCGGACATCGCGACCTTCTCGGAGAAGGTCAGCGACACCTTGGACGGCGCCTCCTTGACCACCGCGCCCTGCTGCGGGTCGCTCCCGGTCAGTGCGGCGTGCGCGGAGACCGGCGCGGCGCCGGCGAGCAGGACGCCGGTCACGGCGACGAACAGCAGCAACAGCGCCCGGACACGGGGAGCGATGGCCTGCCTCAGGGGGCTCAACGGTGGTCCCTCCCTCACTGGTGCGATGCCGAAGCGGGCTGGTACGTGGCCGACTTCACCGGCATCTCGACCTTGACCGGATCGGTCTTCGCGAAGTGCAGTTCCACGGACACCGTCTCGCCCTCCTTCGGTTTGCGCTTCAGCTTCTCGAACATCAGGTGCGTGCCGCCGCTCCGCAGGACGAGCCTGCCGTGGGCGGGGATACCGCGGTCGTTGCTGCCGGCGCTCTCCATCGTCTGCCCGGACGTCGTGTGGATGGTGACGTCCTGAGCGATGTCGCTGGTGACGGACCGGAGGGTGTCGGGGGTGTCGCCGTCGTTCTCGATGACCAGGTAGCCGGCGGCCATCGCGGCGGTGACCGGCTGCGGCATGTAGGCGGAATCCACCTTCAGAGCGGTCCCCTCGCTCCCCCCGCTGTCGTCGCCGCAGCCGGCGAGGGTGAGTACGGCGGCCATGGCCACGGCCGCCCCGGTGAGGTTCCTCACGGCTTCTCACCCTTGAGGAGCTTCGGGAGGTCCTTGGCGTAGTCCTCGACGGTCGCGTCCTCCCCGTACAGCACGTAGCCGCCGTCGTTCTTGGGCGAGAACGCGATGACCTGGGTGCCGTGCATGGAGGTGACCTTGCCGTCCTTGCCCTTCTTCGGCGGCTCGATGGAGATGCCGAGGGTGCGGGCGCCGGCCTGGATCGTGTCGAAGCTCCCGGTCAGGCCCACGACGTCGGGGTCGATGCCCTTGAGCCACTCGCCGAGGGCCTTGGGGGTGTCCCGCTCCGGGTCGGTGGTGACGAAGACGATGCGCAGGTTCGCCAGTTCCGACTTCGGGAGCTTCTTGGACACCTCCTTCTTGGCGACGGCGATGTTGTTCATCGTCAGCGGGCAGATGTCGGGGCAGTTGGTGTAGCCGAAGTAGACCAGCGTCGGCTTGCCCTTGGTCTCCTTGCGGAGGTCGTACGACTTGCCGTGCGTGTCCGTGAGGACGAGGTCCGGCTTCTCGAACGGCTTGTCGAGGACCGTCGCCGCCTTGGCCGAACCGGACTCCGCGGACACCTCGGCGACGGGCGCGTTCGCGTCGTCACCGCCGCTGCCGCAGGCGGAGAGGGTGAGGGCGGCGACGGCCACCAGGGCGGCCGCCGCGTACGTCTTCTTCGGGCGGTTGGGGCGGTTGGAGCTGTTGGTGCGCATAGAAAAATGTCCCAGATGTTCGTTGCCCGGCCCGCACCGGGGTCGTACGGCGACGGTCGGCGTGGTGTGACGGCGATGCGCCGTCGTGCCGACGAGACGGACCGTACGCCCCCGGGTGCGCGCCGGAGGCGGAGAGGTCAGGCGCTCTGGCGCCGGCGACCGGCCAGCACGCCGTAGGCCACGCCCGCGGCGCCGACGACGATGCCCACGACGCCGAGGACGCGGGCGGTGGTGTCGGAGCTGTCGGCGGGTTCGGCCGCGGACGTCTTGGCGGAGGCGGCCTCGGCTTCGGTGTCGTCGGAGTTCTTGGATTCCGCCGCCTGGTCGGCGTCGGCTCCGGACGCTCCGTGGTGGTCCCCGGTGGCGGCGGACAGGGCGAGCACCGGGGCCGGGTTCTCGGGCTCCTCCTCGCCTTCCTTCGGCACCTCGATCCAGCGCACGACCTCCTTGTTGGAGTACGTCTGGAGGGCCTTGAAGACCAGTTCGTCGGTGTCCTCGGGGAGCTGGCCGACGGAGAGCGGGAACTTCTGGAAGAAGCCCGGCTCGATGCCCTTGCCGGTGGCGGTCCAGGTGACCTTGGAGACGGCCTCGTCGATCTTCTCGCCGTGCAGGTCGAGCGGCTTGTCGAGCTTGGACCGGGTGACCTCGACCTTCCAGCCGTCGACGGCCTCGGGCTGTACCGAGGCGAGCGGGTGGTCGGTGGGGAGGGTCACCTCCAGCTTGGTGGTCGAGGCGTCGTCACGCTCGTTCGGGACCTTGAAGTTGACGGTCGCGTACCCGCCCTTGGCGGCGGTGCCCTCGGGCGCGACGCTCACGTGGGCGAACGCGGGGGAGGACAGGACGACGACGGCCGAGGCGGCGACGGCACCGACGGCGGCGAAACGAGAAGCCTTCATGGCAGTTGACACTCCACAGTGACGAATGGTCTGGAGAGGAAGAGGGACGCGCGTGCGTGTCGGTGCCATCGGAACCGCTGAAGCGACTCCCGGGCGGGCCCGGGGCATCGACAACAGCCGAAGCCCTGGGACGGCGAAAACGACGGCCACGCGCGCGTGCCGACGGCGGCGTCCCCTCCGGTGGAGCGGCGCGTGGCGTCAGGCAGCGAGGGCGAGTACGGCGGCGCGGGACGGCGGGCCGCGCCGGATCACCGTGTGCTGAAGCGCGGCCGTACGCGGTGCCGGTGGCGCCTCGTGAGCGGTCAGCGGAGCACGGGGAGCCGCCTCCGGCGCGCCCGGGAGCCCGGAGCGCAGGGCGCGCACCAGTGCGAGGGCCGCGCGCAGGGACCGTACGACCGTCGCGTCCGCGGAGAGCCGCACGATCCGCAGCAGCGCCAGGTCGCCGTGCCGCAGCACCCATCCGGCGGCGACGGCAGCGAGAACGTGACCGAGCAGCATCGGCAGGGTCGGCAGGACGGACGCCGAGGAGCCCGTCCCCTGTGCCATGCCCGCCATACCTGCCATGCCCGCCATGCCGTCGGCGGAGCCGTGCGTGGCGTGCGGGTCCAGACCGGCGTCCACGAGGATGCGCTGGGCCTGTGCCGGGCTGATCGCCGCCGCCGTCGCCCCGCACACCAGGCGCGCGGCACGCTCGACGAGGGAGATGTCCACGGTGCCCATGGCGTCGGAGGTGCCGGACGGCACGGAGGACATGGAGGAGATGGCGGACGTGGACGACGTGGGGTGCTGGCCGAGCCCGAACAACGCGTGCAGCACGGTCTGCCCCAGCGCCAGCACGGTCGCGATGCCCGGCAGCGACCGCTCGCGCCCGGCGAGCGGGGCCGCGACGGCGAAGACGGCGGCGAACCCGGCGCCCAGAGTCCACAGCGGGACCTTGGCGCAGGAGGCGAGCGCATGACCTGCCGCGGCCAGCACGACGCAGACCGCGGCGAACACCGCGGCCCTCAGAACCCGGAGATCACCTCCGGCGCGCGCCGTGCGCTGGTGGGGGGCAGTCATGGCCGGCTCATCATCGCACTGGCCTTGAGCGCCCCATTCGGCAGGTCCACGACGTGACGTACGGCCGGAAGGGGGGTGTGCGTTCAGTGAGGGCCCGGTGTGTCTCCTGAGCTGCGAGTTCCGGAGAGCGACGAACGGGGGCACGGCGCCCCGCGATCCGGGTGGCGCCGCCCGTGTCCCCGGACGCCTTACGGCTCCCGGGCCGTCTTCTGCGACGGGACGGGCGGCGGGCCCGCCGGCGGAGGCGCACGCATACACCCTTGTGCGCCGTCCGCGCATCCGCTGTATGGGCGGCATCACGCGATCCGTGCGCTTACACACCCGCAGTGAGGGCAATACGTAACGGTATGTCGAGCCGCGGCCAGGAGGCTGGAGCATGAGCATCTGGTGGTCACTGCATCTGCGGCGTGACGCCGCCAGCGTGCCGCTCGCCCGACGGCTCCTGATCGGCACCATGGAGACCGCGGGCGTCGACCCGGACGTCTCCTACGACCTCTCCGTCGCCCTCAGCGAGGCCTGTGCCAACGCCGTCGAACACGGTGGGGACGCGCCCGGCTCGTCCGAGGCGTTCCGGGTGACCGCCTACCTCGACGGCGAGAAGTGCCGCATCGAGGTCACGGACTCCGGGCCGGGCTTCCCCGCCACGAAGGAGCGCCCGCAGATCCGCCTGTCCCGCGCCGAGGCCGAGCACGGCCGCGGCCTCTGTCTCATCCAGGAACTCGCCGACCACGTCCACATCGGCAACAAGCCGGGCCGGGGCGGCGCCGTGGTGAGCTTCGACAAGATCCTCAAGTGGCGGGAGGGCGCCGCGCCGCTGATGGCGGTGTAGCGGCGGGTGGTCGGCACCGGCCCCGAACACGTTCCGCGGCTGGAACGCGGCTGGAACGGGGTGTTGTCGTTGGCCGATGCCGCCGGGACCGGCTGGATGACGTCCCAGTGCTCGGCCTGGTCAGCCGGACCGCCTACCCGACCGTGCCCCCGCGCGTCGACTACGAACTCACCGAACTGGGCCGCACGCTGCTCACTCCCATCTCCGCCCTCCACGAGTGGGCCGTGGCACACCGCGACGGCATCCGCCACGCACGCGCCCACCACGACCACACCGCCGACGGCCGCGCAGAACACTCTCAGGGCGCTCACAGCTCCGCCTCAGCTCGCTGACGGCAGGCCTCCCTAATTTTCCCGCCATGACGGGAAACCACAGGAACACCACGATCACCCGGCGCCGCGCCATCGCGGTCACCGGGGGCACGGTCGCTGCCGGCGGGCTCGCGGTCACCGGCTACCAGTCGGCCTTCGCCGACGAGACGACCGACGGGACGACCACCACCGCCACGGACACCGCCTCGGCCTCCGCGACCTCCACCAGCGGCGGCCAGTGCGTGCTGATGTCGAGCGTCACCGAGGGGCCGTACTACCTGGACGGCGCCCTGGTGCGGAAGAACATCACCGAGGGCAAGGACGGCGTGCCGCTGACGTTGCGCATCGTCGTGCAGGACACCACCGAGTCCTGCGGCCCGGTGGCCGGCGCGGCCGTCGAGATCTGGCACTGCGACGCCTGGGGCTACTACTCCGGCTACACCACGGCCAACCCCGGTGGCTCCGCGCCCGCCGAGAGCGAGGACGGCTCGGACGCCAACGACCAGACGTACCTGCGCGGCTACCAGATCGCCAACGCCAACGGGGTCGTCAAGTTCGAGACGATCATCCCGGGCTGGTACACGCCCCGGACCTGCCACATCCACGTCAAGGTGCACACCGGCGGCGAGAAGGAGGACGGCACCTACGAGGGCGGCAAGGTGAACTTCACCGGCCAGCTCTTCTTCGACGACGAGGTCGCCGAGTCGATCTTCGAGCTGGAGCCGTACAGCAAGCACACCGGCAGCTACACCACGCTCGACGACGACATGGTCTACGACGGCGGCGGCGCCTCCAGCGGCCTGCTGACGCTGGAGCCGGTCCACAAGAAGGACCCCTCGAAGGGCTACAAGGGCTACATCACCCTCGGCATCGACCCGGACGCCGAGAACACCGGCGCGGGCAGCGGCGACGGCGGCGGTACGCCTCCGTCGGGCGAGCCCCCGTCCGGCGCTCCCAGTGACGCCCCGAGCGACGCCCCCTCCCCTTCCGCCTCGGCCTCCTCGTAGGGTGCGGGGATGAGCAGCCGCGAGGACGACGCGCTGGCCGGGGCCGCCGTGGCCGCGCTGACATGGCAACTGGAACTGACCCCCAAGCCCGGACTGCCCGATCCGCGTGACCTCGACGCCCGTGTCACCCGCCAGGACCACTGCGCCCGGCGCTGGTCGGCGAAGGCGCTGGCGCCCGGCCTCGCGGCGATGGCGGCGGCCGCACGCCGGACGGGCGCCCCGACCCCCGAACTCCGGGCGGAACTCGGCGCCATCGGCCGGTCCACCGAGCACTCGGTCGCCCTGGCCGGTGGAGGCCACCGGGGAGCGACCTGGGTACTGGGACTCCTGGTCGCCGCCGCGGCCCTGGAACCCGGCGCCCGGGGACGCGAACTCGCCGCGACCGCCAAGAAGATCGCGGCCCACCCCGACCGCAGGGCCCCGCGTCGGCCCTCCCGGGGCTCGTCCGTCTCCGCGAAGTACGGCGCGGCCGGGGCGCGGGGCGAGGCACGGGCCGGATTCCCGCACGTACGGCGGGCGTTGGACGCCCTGTCCAAGGCCCGCTCCTCGGGCGCTCCCGAGGACCACGCCCGGCTCGACGCCCTCCTGACCGTCGTGTCCACTCTCCAGGACACGGAGTTGCTGTACACAGCGGGCCCCCACGGCCTCCGCCACGTCCAGGCCGGCGCCCGCGCGGTCCTGGATGCGGGCGGCACGTTCACGGAGGCCGGCCGCGAGGCGCTGACCGCCCTCGACGCCGACCTCCACGCGCGCGCGTGGAGCCCTCGCGGCAGTGCCCCCCTGCTGGCGGGCGCCCTGTTCGCGGACTCGCTGCCGATGGTGGCGGGGGCTGCGGCCGTGGCCGCGTAGTGCCTCCGGCGGTTCCGGGCCGTACGGTCCTGGGTCCCGCGCCGTACGGTCCTGGGTACTGAGCCGCGCGCCGTACGGTCCCCGGCCCGGGTCGTACGGTCCTGGGCCCTGGGTCCTGGGCGTGCGGTCCCGGGTCGTACGGCCGACGCCGGCTGCCGTTCACGAGCCGCCGCGCCCCTTCTCCGCCCAGGTCACCGCCGGGCCCATCCCGTACGACGCCGCGAGCGTCACCGCGCCGAGGAGCAGCCATCCCGGCGTCCCCCAGTCCACCAGGAGCGCCGTCAGGAGCAACGGGCCGAGGGTGCGGGCCACGGTGACGCCGGTGCCGAAGAAGCCCTGGTACTCGCCCATCCGGTCCGCCGGGGCCAGATCGAAGGCGAGGTGCCAGGAGCCCGCCGACTGACGCGTCTCGGCGGCGACCTGGAGCACCGCGCCCAGGACGAGCACCCCGGCCGCCACCGCCGGCGAGGCCCCGGCCGAGAGGGTGAACACTCCGCAGGACGCCAGCATGACGACCCCGGAGCGCCGTATCGCGCGCGTGGCGGTCCTGCGGTCCGTGACGCCCCGGGCCGCGCGGACCTGGAAGGCCATCACCGCGCCCGTGTTGAGCACGAACAGGGCGGAGACCACCCAGGCGGGAGCCTCGGTGCGTTCCGTGATCCATAGCGGGAGCCCGAGGCTGAGCAGCGGCATCCGCAGCAGCAGCACGGTGTTGAGCAGCGCGATCGTGGCGTACGGCCGGTCGCGCAGTACGCCGAACCGGTGCTCCGGCCCGGCGGCCGAGCGTGACCCGCTCGCCGCCACCGGCGGCAGCCGCAGCAGCACCACCGCGCAGAGCAGGAAGCTCAACGCGTCCAGCGCGAAGACCGCGAGGTAGGCCGTCCGTGTCCCGGCGTGGAGCGCCAGCCCGCCCAGCCCCGCGCCGGCCGCGAGCCCGGCGTTGAGCGTGGACTGGAGGTGCGCCAGCAGCCCGGTCCGCTCCCCGGCGGGCACCAGCCCGGCCAGCAGCGCCTGCCGGGCCGCCGCGAGCCCAGACTGGGCGGACGCGTACGCGCACGCGGCCAGCAGGAACGGGACGAACTCGCGGACCAGCAGGAACGACGCCACCGCCAGCCCGGTCGCCGCCGCCAGCAGCACCGCGGTCTCGCGCGGCCCGCGCCGGTCCGCGAGCCGCCCCAGTGGCACACCCACCAGCGAGCCGACCGCCCAGGCGACGGTCAACCCGAGCCCCACGCGTGTGGGGGACAGCCCCACGACGTGCGTGAAGTACAACGCGGACGTCACGTAATAGGCGCCGTCGCCCACGGAGTTGGCCAGTTGCGCCAGGGCGAGGACGCGCGGCGGGCCGGCGGGCGGGACGAGTCGGCTCGCCCACGTCGCTGTCTCGGCCGGGGTCTTGACCGGAGAGGCCACCGGTGTGTCGTGGAGGGGCATGCCGTCGACGCTATGAGCTGTTTGGACCCCTTAACAGGACCAATTCCACAGCACTTTCCTGGCCCACTTCATGATCGACCCAAGACGTCGGTCACGACGAGTTCCGTCACGACCAATCCGCCAGCACCCGCCCCAAAGCCTCCAACGCCTCAGGAAAGGCCCGCTCCCGAGGCGTCCCGTACCCCACGACCAACCCCTGCGGCCGCTCACCGTCCGGCGCGTGCCAGTGGTCGCCGAGGCGGCCGATCGCGAGCCCCTCTGCCTCCGCACGCGCCAACGCCTCGGTCTCGTCCGGCACTTCGACCAGCGCGTGCAGCCCGGCCGCGATCCCCCGCACGGTCCGCCCCGCACCCAGCCGGCCCAGCAGCTGGTCCCGGCGGCGCCGGTAACGGAGGCGGCAGGCCCGTACATGGCGGTCGTACGCGTGGCTGTTGATCATCTCCGTCAGGGCCAACTGCCCCAGGGACTCGGTGTGGTGGTCGCTGTGCAGTTTGACGTCGGTCACGGCGTCGACGAGGTGCGCGGGGAGCACCATCCAGCCCAGCCGCAGTGCGGGGCCCAGCGTCTTGGAGGCGGTGCCCAGGTAGACGACCTGGTGGGGCGCCATGCCCTGGAGCGCGCCGACCGGCTGCCGGTCGTAGCGGAACTCCCCGTCGTAGTCGTCCTCCACGATCAGCGCGTCCCGCGCGCGGGCCCAGTCCGTGAGGGCACGGCGCCGCTCCGGGTGGAGGGTGACGCCGGTCGGGTACTGGTGGGCGGGGGTGACCACGACGGCCGCCGGGTCGCCCAGGCCGTCCACGCGCACGCCCCGTTCGTCGACCCCGACCGGAACGACCGTCCCGCCACCCCGCCGCACCACGTCCCGGTGGAACGGCAGCCCGGGGTCCTCCATGGCGACCACGCCGCCGTCCAGCACACGGGTGAGGAGGGCGAGCCCCTGCACGTACCCCGACGTGATCACGATCCGCTCCGGCGGCGCGATCACCCCACGGGCCCGCCCCAGGTAGCCCGACAGTGCCGTCCGCAGCTCGATGCGGCCGTGCGGGTCCCCGTAGTCGTACGCCGCGGAGGGAGCCGTCGCGATCGCGCGCCGCATCGCCCGCAGCCAGGCCGCCGCCGGGAACACGCCCACGTCGGGGCTGCCGGGCCGCAGGTCGAAACGGGGCGCACGCGCGCGTGGACGCCCGGCAGGCGCCGACATGGTGTCCGAGGGCAGCGGCGCCACCTCCGTGCCCGACCCCTGGCGGGCGGTCAGGTAACCCTCGGCGACGAGCTGGTCGTACGCGGCCTTCGCCGTGCCCCGCGATATGCCGAGCTCGGCCGCCAGGCGCCGGGTGGCGGGCAGGCGGGTGCCCGGCGGGAGCCGTCCGTCACGCAGGGCGTCCCGCAGGGCCCGCTCCAGACCCGCCCTGCGCCCGGCCGCCGCGTCCGGCTCCAGATGCAGGTCCACACCGACGCCGGACCAGAAGTCGGTCACGTGACCGGGCCCCTTCCGATCACCCCGGCGGCCTCAGCCCTTCCTCAGCCCTCTTCCACTTCCTCAGCCCTTGAGGGACGCCATCCACGACTCGACCTCGTCGGAGCGCCGCGGCAGCCCCGCCGACAGGTTCCTGTTGCCGTCCTCGGTCACCAGGATGTCGTCCTCGATGCGGACGCCGATGCCGCGGTACTCCTCGGGCACGGTCAGGTCGTCGGCCTGGAAGTACAGCCCCGGCTCGACCGTCAGGACCATGCCGGGCTCCAGCGTGCCGTCCACGTACGACTCCACGCGCGCGGCCGCGCAGTCGTGGACGTCCATGCCGAGCATGTGGCCGGTGCCGTGCAGGGTCCAGCGGCGCTGCAGGCCCAGCTCCAGGACGCGCTCGACCGGCCCCTCGACCAGGCCCCACTCGACGAGCCGCTCGGCCAGCACGCGCTGCGCGGCGTCGTGGAAGTCCCGGTACTTGCCGCCCGGCTTCACGGCCGCGATACCGGCCTCCTGGGCGTCGTACACGGCGTCGTAGATCTTCTTCTGGATCTCGCTGAAGCGGCCGTTGATCGGCAGCGTGCGCGTGACGTCCGCGGTGTAGTACGTGTGGGTCTCCACGCCCGCGTCCAGCAGGAGCAGGTCACCGGAGCGGACGGGGCCGTCGTTGCGCACCCAGTGCAGCGTGCAGGCGTGGGGGCCGGCCGCGCAGATGGAGCCGTAGCCGACGTCGTTGCCCTCCACGCGCGCCCGGAGGAAGAAGGTGCCCTCGATGTAGCGCTCGGAGGTGGCCTCCGCCTTGTCGAGGACCTTCACCACGTCCTCGAAGCCGCGCACGGTCGAGTCGACGGCCTTCTGCAGCTCGCCGATCTCGAAGTCGTCCTTGACCAGCCGGGCCTCCGAGAGGAAGACGCGCAGTTCCTCGTCGCGCTCGGCGGTCACCTTGTCGTGCAGCGCCGCCTCGATGCCCGCGTCGTAGCCCCGCACCACCCGGACCGGACCCGTGGCCTCCTTCAGCCTGTCCGCCAGCTCGCGCACGTCGGAGGCCCCGATGCCGTACAGCTGCTCAGCCTCGGCGAGCGAGTGACGGCGGCCGACCCACAGCTCGCCCTGGCCGGAGAGCCAGAACTCGCCGTTCTCCCGGTCGGAGCGCGGCAGGAGGTAGATCGTCTCCTTGTGGCCCTCGGCCGTCGGCTCCAGGACCAGGACGCCGTCCTCGGTCTGGTTTCCGCTGAGGTACGCGTACTCGACGGAGGCGCGGAAGGGGTACTCCGTGTCGTTCGAGCGGGTCTTCAGGTTGCCCGCGGGGACGACCAGGCGCTCGCCCGGGAAGCGTGCGGAGAGCGCGGCCCGGCGGGCGGCGGTCTCGGCGGCCTGGGCGATCGGCCGCAGGTCGCGCAGCTCGGTGTCGGCCCAGCCGGACTTCATGTTCTCGGCCAGCTCGTCGGACACGCCCGGGTACAGGCCGTTCTTACGCGGTTTGATCGGCTCTTCTTCGGCTTCGGCCGCCTCGGTCTCCGGGGTCTCCGGCTCGAGCTCGTCCGCCACGGTCATCCTCCTCGATACGGCGCTGGACCTCCTCCATCGTACGGTCGTGCGGAAGAGCGCCACGGGCCCTGGGAGACGTGTGTGAGCGCGGACGCCTGGTTGTGAGCGCGGTCGCCGGGCCGCCAGGTGGCTCGGTGACCCGGTCGCTCGGTCACTCGGTCGCCCGGTTATTCGGTCACCCGGTCCGCCGGTCACTCGAAGCGGGCCGCCAGCAGCACCACGTCCTCCTCGCTGTCGTCCACCGGTCCCGGTCCCGGTTCCGCCAGGTTGTGGGGCGCCCGCACGTCCAGGCCGTCGGGCAGCACGCTCCGCAGGATGTGGTCGGCGACCGCGCCGGGGTCGGCGCGCACCGCTCTGGGCAGGCTCGCCGCGGCGGCGTGCAGCCGGGCGAAGGCACGGTCCATGGGGTCGCCCGTGCGCCGCAGCAGTCCGTCGGTGTAGAGCAGCACCGTCTCGCCCGGCTCGGCGCACAGTTCGACGCTGGGCGCCTCCCAGCAGGCGAGCATCCCCAAGGGGGCCGACAGGGAGGTCTCCACGAACTCGGTGCGCCGCTCGCCGATCACCAGCGGCGGGCTGTGCCCGGCCCCGGCCAGCGTGATCCTGCGCAGGGAGGGTTCGCAGTAGGCGAAGAGGGCGGTGGCCGAGCGGGCGGGTTCGGTGAGCCTGAGGAGCAGTTCGAGGTCCGAGAGGACGGCGACGGGATCCTCGCCCTCCATCACGGCGTACGCCCTCAGCGACGCCCGCAGCCGCCCCATCGCGGCGATCGCGCTGGGCCCCGACCCGGTGACGGATCCGACCGCGAGCCCGAGCGCGCCGTCGGGCAGCGGCAGGGCGTCGTACCAGTCGCCGCCACCGCGCGGGCCGGTGCGGCGCCGGGCGGCGAGCTGGACGCCGGCGACCCGGGGCAGCCGGGAGGGCAGCAGTTCCTCGGAGATCGTCCTCATGCACGCGCGCGTGCGCTCTGTTTCGACGGTGCGGGCCAGGTGCTCGGTGGCGTAGCGGACGTAGAGGCCGACCAGGTGGCGCTGCCGCTCGACCGGCTCGGCGGGTTCGTCGTAGAGCCAGACGGCGGCACCCAGGCGGCCCGCCCGCTCCGTGCTGAGGGGCAGCGCGTAGCAGGCGGCGTAGCCGAGTCGGGCGGCCACCTCGCGGTGCCGGGGGTCGAGCCCGTCCTCGGCGAACAGGTCGGGCTGTGCGATCCCGCCGTCGCCGCCCGGCAGCCCGGCGGGTGTGTCGAGGAGCCGTCCGTACGACATGGACGCGCGCGGCACCGTCTCGATGTGGCCGAGATCGGCCCGGCCGAGGCCGAGACCGATGGTCTTGTCCGGGCCGAGTCCGTCGCCCGGTTCGAGGACGACGAGACCGCGCCGGGCGCCCACGAGGGCCGCTCCGGCGCGCAGCAGTTCCTGGAGCGCGGCGGCGAGTGAATCCGTGCGTGCCAGGCGCTCGGTGAGTTCGTGGAGGGTCGTCAGGTCGGAGACCCAGCCTGCGAGTCTGTCCTGGAGAACGGCCCCGGGGGCGATGGGCGGCGCGGCCGGAGGGGAGCCCGTGGCGACGGGCGTGGGCGCGACAGTGTGTGCGGGCGAAGGAACGGTTGAATCGATTCCAGCCACTTTCGGAAGGTGAGGGGCGTTCATGGTGTCCGGCTTCCGGACCGGCGCATATTTCTCCATAGCATCGCAAACCCCCATGTCATTTTGCGCCGCTAGCGGTGTCTCCACATGTACACGCACTCGTAAGGGGATGTCCAGCATTGTCCTGCTGGGATATCTGGTGTCCGTGGGGCTGTGTGAGTGGATTGCGGAATGGCAAAGTTGGCTTAAAAGTGCCTCAGGGAACGGTGTATTGCGGTCGACTGGCCTTGTTCGACAGAGCGTCACAGCGGTCGTGATGGGTACGTACTCGGTGAAAGCCAGGGGCGGTGAGGGAACCGCCCGGGAACCTGGCGCCGGAGCCGGGCGTCCTATCCACCGACGACCGTGCCCCATCCTCCCGTGGCGGAGGCGACGAGCAATAGCGGGACGGCAATACGCCAGGCGTCGCCACCCCTACGCCATGCTCATGCTTGAGAGCAGACGCAGTATGGACACGGAAGCAGCCAGAGCTCGGCCTACAGGGGTTTCCCTTGTCTCGGGCAGGGGTGTGATGCGCCAGCAGGTACGCACAGTGAAGTGATCGACACATGGTGTGATGTGGACCGCGGTGTTGCCAGGCGTGCAACGGAAAGGACGAGCGCTCATGCGCGAGATCCCCGGAAAGCGACGCAGGCTCCTGTCCAAGCGGAACGGCGGGAGGTCTGAGATGCTCCACCAGGCCCTGACGTTCGCGACCGAATGGCAGTGGCCCGTACTCCCGGGTGTGGCCCCGGACCCGCAGGGACGGGCCCGCTGCCAGTGCCCGGACGCGGAGTGCGTGGTGCCAGGCGCCCATCCCTTCGACCCCGGACTCCTCGCGGCCACCACCGACGAGCGCATGGTGCGCTGGTGGTGGAGCAACCGGCCCGCCGCGCCCATCGTGCTGGCCACGGGAGGCAAGGCACCCTGCGCGGTGAGTCTGCCGGCCCTCGCCGCCGCGCGCGCCCTGGAAGCGCTCGACCGCAAGGGCATGCGTCTCGGCCCGGTCGTCGCCACCCCCGCGCGCTGGGCGATCCTCGTGGCGCCCTACTCCATGGAGCAGCTGGGCGAGTTGCTGTACGCCAAGGACTTCGTGCCGGGCTCCCTGCGCTTCCACGGCGAGGGCGGCTATCTGGCGCTGCCCCCGTCCGAGACCGGCATCGGCCAGGTCCGCTGGGAGCGGGCGCCGCTGCCCGGCTCGGCCGCGCCCTGGGTGCCCGATGTGGAGGCCGTCGTGGACGCGGTGGTCGAGGCCCTCACTCGTACGGGTGTGAGCGCACCCGAGTTGTGAGGGTGTCGGGCGCGCGGGGAACCGGGCGCCCGCTGTGGGTCGTTATCTTCCGTTCATGCAGTTTCATTCCGGTCGGCATCGTTCCGGCCGGCACAGAGCCTCATCGTGGCCGCGGCGTCGTGGCCCGGGTGCCCGAAGGGCCCGCCTGGCGGCGCTGATCGTCGGAGCCGTCGCCGCAGTCGCCCTGCCGCTCGCCGTCGCCTCCGCGGGGCCTGCCGGCGACGCCGGGTGGATGGTCGCCCGGATGTCCGGACTCACCGACGACAGTTCGCGAGCCGGCGACGGCAAGGCGCGAGCCGGCGACGACAGTTCGCGAGCCGGCGACGACAGGGCGCGAGCCGTTGACGGAGCCGGTGAGCATCGCGGCGAGGAGGTGCGTGGCGAGGACGCGGCGGCCTCCTCGTGGTCGCACCTGTCGCTCGGCGGCGGCCTCGGTACCACGACCACCACTCGCTGCGGCCCCGAGCTCTCGTCGCCCGACGGCGTCGAGGCGCAGACCTGTGTGCTGGCACGGGGCGGGGAGACCTGGGCCCGCACCTACTACCGCAACGCGACGGGCAGGCAACTGAGTTCGGCCCTCAGCCTCATGGCCCCGGACGGGCGTTCCGTGCGGATCCACTGCGTTGTGGGCGCGCAGGACGAGCCAGGAGTGTGCGAGACGCCGCGGGAGCGCACACGGGGCGATCTGGAGGCGTACACGGCCGTCGCGGAGTTCGCGTCGAGCGACGGACAGGGGCCGCTGCTGCTGCGTTCCGGGAGCAACTCGCCCCATTGAAGGGGCCGTTGACGTCCGCGTCGGTTCCGTACAGCTGGCCGGGCCCGAGGCCGGACATGAAAAGACCCGGTTGCTGGCGACGGGGGATGCACCAGCAACCGGGCTACTCGAACGGTAACAAGAGATCGGCGGTTCGCAAATTCGATCTCGGCTATTCAGACACCGATTTCCTTGTCACAGCGGGGAGTTGTGACAGGAGTCACCTGTTCTGTGACTGCTGGGTCGGCTGACCGGTCGGTCAGCCGACCCCGTCCGTCAGCTGAGCGTGACCTGCCGGTTGGTCAGTCCGCCGCGGGCCCGCCGCTCGTCCACGGTGAGCGGTGCGTCCGAGGCCAGCGCGGTGGCGAGGCGCTCGGCGAACTCGGCGGCCGGCTTCTCGATCTCCTCCGCGCCCATGCCGCCCGGCAGGTCCCAGACCGGGACCGTGAGGCCGTGCGCACGGAAGGAGCCCACCAGACGGGTGCCCTCGCCGAGCCCCGACTGCCCGGCCGCGTGCAGCCGCGCGAGGGCGTCCAGAAGCTGCTCCTCGGCGTGGGGCATGACCCAGCGCAGGTGGTTCCTGTCGGGCGTCTCGCACCAGTACGCGGCGTCCACACCCTGCAGTTTCACGGTCGGGATGGCGGCGGCGTTGGCCCGCTCCAGGGACGCGGCCACGTCCGCGGCCGCGTTCTCCGCGTCCGGAACCCAGAATTCGAAGCCCGTGTGCACAACTGGCTCGAACGTGCCTTCGGGGTCGAGCACATCCTGCAGCCGCGGAGAGCCGGCCGGGGCGCGGCGGCCCTGGACCGGAGTGCCGGGCTCCGCGACGAGCGCGCGCTGGAGGTTGTCGGCGAGGTCACGGCTGATGTCACCGGACGCCGTGTCGTTCTGCAGGCCGAGCAGCACCGAGCCGTCGTCGCGGCGCAGCGCGGGCCATGCCATCGGCAGGACGGTGGCGAGCGTCACCGATGGGACGCCCTCCGGGAGGCCATCCTTCAGCGTCAGTTCGACGGTCGCGGCCGGCACCAGCTCGCGCAGCGCGATCCAGTCGCACTCCCCCGGCAGGCCCTCGAAGGGACGCTGCACCAGCTCGGTCACCGCGTGTGCGGCGGCCCGGCCGTGGCAGGCCTTGTAACGGCGGCCGCTGCCGCAGGGGCAGGGTTCGCGCGCGCCGACAACCGGAACCTGGCCGTCAGCGCCTGCGGCGCCGGCTCCGCCCGTGTTCTGCGGGCGCTTGGCCTTCGTCTGGGGTCGCTTCTTGGCCATCGTGGGTGTCTCCCGGTTACGGCTCGTCTCGTACGGTCGCGAGCCTAGCCGCTCGTACGGCAACCGACGGGACCCTGTGGACAACGCACCGAGTCGTCACCGGAACCACCGGTTCGTGCCGGGGTGTTCCGGGGTGTTCCGGGCCGAGAGCCGGCACGGAGTGCGTTTCACCGGGTGGGGGCTGTTCGGCCGGGACGCCGTGGTGCGAGTCGCGACGCCGTGGTGCGAGCCGGGACGCCGTGGTGCGAGCCGGGACCTCGTGGTGCGAGCCAGGAGACCGTGATGCGAGCCAGGACACCGTGATGCGCGGCGTCTAGTCCATGTCCTCGAAGGCGTCCGCCAGTTCCAGGCCGGGTATCGCGGAGACCGGTGGTGCCGTGACGCGGGTGACGAAGTCGTCGCGGCGGCGGGCACGGTCCACGTCGTCCTGGACGACGACCCACACGGTGACTTCTCCGCGCGCGTCGTCCCGGACGCCCCAGTCGTCGGCCAGCGCGGTGATGATGTTCAGCCCACGGCCACCATGTGCGGTGACCGAGGGCGTGGCCGGAACCGGTCGGGTCGGACCACCTCCGTCCGTCACCTCGACGGTCAGCCGGCCCGACGGGTCGACGCACCACGCGGCGCGCACGTCGCCGTCCCCGGCGAAGGCGTCGTCACCCAGTGGTCTGCCGTGTTTGCAGGCGTTGCTGAGTAGTTCGGAAAGGATCAGTACGGCATCGTCGATGACCGCTTCGGCCACGCCACCGGTGCGCAGCTGGTCACGCATCCTGTGCCTTGCTTCCCCCACGCCCGCAGGGCCATGGGGTACGGCCATGCTCGACGACGTGGGCACCTCCTGTGCCACCACCAACGCCACCCCCGAGACCTCCTTTGCCCCACGCCACGGTGTGAATGCCCCATTGGACTGGACTGGAAACCGGCCAATCCGCGTCCACTGACGCACTCGTAACGATCAGATACGGACCGAACGCGCCGGTGCACTCCCCGTAACCGCGTGGCTGGATTTCGGTGCTGTTCTGTGGCTTCTCGGGGTGCTCCCCGGCCCTCTTGGCGCTTCGCAGGGATCTCCTTGGGAGAGTTTTTCCCTTTTCGGCGAACTGTGCGGAGGGCGGTATTGGTGGACTCCGGACACCGGGCCGGTGGCCGGTTCACCACGGCGCGGCGGCATCGGCGGCGCCGACGGCGTCAGTGGCCCAGTTGTCCCAGCACCGCGCGCGGGCGGTTGGTGATGATGGCGTCGACACCCAGGCCGACGCAGAGGTCGACGTCCTGGGGGTCGTTCACGGTCCATACGTGCACCTGGTGACCCGCCCGCTTCAGGCGCTCGATGTACGCGGGGTGGTTGCGCACGATCCGGATCGAGGGACCGGCGATGTGGACGCCCGCGGGCAGTCGTCCGTCACGCAGCCGGGGCGAGACGAACTGCATCAGGTAGACCGTGGGCAGCGCCGGTGAGGCGGCCCGGACGCGGTGCAGTGAACGCGCGGAGAAACTCATGACCCGTACCGGCGACTCGGCGGGGGACTCGGGCGCGTCCAGACCGAACCGCTTCAGCAGGAGCAGCAGCCGCTCCTCCACCTGGCCCGCCCAGCGCGTCGGGTGCTTGGTCTCGATGGCCAACTCCACCCGGCGGCCCGTGTCGGAGACCAGCTCCAACAGGCGCTCCAGGGTGAGGACGGAGGTGTCCTCCCGGTCCTCGGGACGGTGCTCCCAGTCGGGCTCCTCGTCACGGCTCTTCCAGGAGCCGAAGTCCAGGGTGGCGAGGTCGGCGAGCTCCAGGGCGGAGACCGCGCCGCGGCCGTTGGACGTACGGTTGACGCGGCGGTCGTGCACGCAGACCAGGTGGCCGTCCGCGGTCAGCCGTACATCGCATTCGAGGGCGTCCGCGCCGTCCTCTATCGCCTTCTTGTACGCGGCCAGGGTGTGCTCGGGGGCCTCTTCGGAGGCGCCGCGGTGGGCGACCACCTGAATCGGGTGCTGTCGTGCGTGGGTCACCGCGTCATGGTGCCACCGTGTCGGGGTACGCGTGAGGTCGATCGCGTCACAAAGCGTCTGTTTAGTCTGACAGGTCCGATATAAAGGATGGCTGCGGACCCACAGGCACCGCTTATGGTGCTCTGACGGGCCATGGGAAAAGCTGACGGCAGACACAATCACATGACAAGCACATGCACAGATGCACTGCTTCATCGTGCCGGACCGTCGAAGCGTGAGCGCGTGTGACCGAGTGCTACCGAGAATCAACAGCCGTGGATCGAGGAGAAGAGCTGTGAGCACCGAGAACGAGGGCACCGCGGTACCCCCCGCCCCGTCCGCACCTCCCGTGCCGGTGGAATCTCCCGCTGCCTCCGCGCCGGCCCAGGCGTCCGAGCCGAGCACGCCTGCCGGTGACACCGCCGCACAGGGCGCGCCGACGGCCCCGATCCCTGCGGTGCCTCCGAGCGCTCCGGAAACCACCGAGCAGGATCTGGTGCACTCGGGGGCGCCGGCGTACGCGTCCGCCGGCGGTCAGGGCGCCGACGGCCACGCACAGCCGCACGGAGCCCCCGGAGTGCCCTCCGGCGGGGCGAACTCGCCCGCGGCCGCGGGCTGGCCCCCGCCTCCGCCACCGGCCACGCCGTCGTACGCGGACGGCGGCGGCTCCGGCGCAGGAGGCTGGGGCACCGCCTACCAGCAACCGGCCCCCAAGCCCGCCGGCAAACGGAGCGGACTGGTCGCCGCGATCCTCGTCGCCGCCCTCGTGGCGGGCGGCGTGGGCGGCGGTATCGGTTACACGCTGGCCGACCGCAACCAGAACTCCACCGACTCGACCACGGTCTCCGCCACCCAGAGCGGCGGCGACCTCAAGCGCGACCCGGGCACCGTCGCCGGCGTCGCCGCCAAGGCGGTGCCCAGCACGGTCACCATCCAGGCCGAGAGCAGCAACGGCGAGGGCGGCACCGGCACCGGCTTCGTCTTCGACAAGCAGGGCCACATCGTCACCAACAACCACGTGGTGGCGGGCGCCGTCGACGGCGGCAAGCTGACCGCGACCTTCCCCAGCGGCAAGAAGTACGACGCCGAGGTCGTCGGGCACGCGCAGGGCTACGACGTCGCGGTCATCAAGCTCAAGAACGCTCCCTCGGACCTGAAGCCGCTGACCCTCGGCAACTCCGACAAGGTGGCCGTCGGCGACTCGACCATCGCGATCGGCGCGCCCTTCGGCCTGTCCAACACCGTGACCACGGGCATCATCAGCGCCAAGAACCGCCCCGTGGCCTCCAGCGACGGCAGCTCCAGCAGCAAGGCGTCCTACATGAGCGCCCTGCAGACGGACGCGTCGATCAACCCGGGCAACTCCGGTGGCCCGCTCCTGGACGCGCAGGGCAACGTCATCGGCATCAACTCCGCGATCCAGTCCTCCAGCAGCGGCGGCCTCGGCGGCACCGGCCAGTCCGGCTCGATCGGTCTGGGCTTCGCGATCCCGATCAACCAGGCCAAGAACGTCGCCCAGCAGCTGATCAAGACGGGCAAGCCGGTCTACCCGGTGATCGGCGCGTCGGTCTCCCTCGAGGAGGGCGCCGGCGGAGCGACGATCACCCAGCAGGGCGAGTCGGGTTCCGACGCCGTCACTCCGGGCGGCCCCGCGGCCAAGGCCGGCCTCAAGCCCGGTGACGTGATCAACAAGCTCGACGACACCCCGATCGACAGCGGCCCCACCCTCATCGGCGAGATCTGGACCCACAAGCCCGGCGACAAGGTGACCCTCACCTACACCCGCGACGGCAAGACCCGTACGGCCGAGGTCACCCTGGGCCAACGCGAGGGCGACAGCTAACGGTTAGTCTTGTCCCGCGCGCTCCGATCGTGGGGTGCGCGGGGTGGGTTGCCCGAGCGGCCTAAGGGAACGGTCTTGAAAACCGTCGTGGCGCAAGTCACCGTGGGTTCAAATCCCACACCCACCGCGTGCGAGTCAGAAGGCTTGCAGGTCAGAAGGGGTGCTCCTCAGTGAGGGGCACCCCTTCCTCGTTCGGCGTGCTCACGGCCGCCGCCCCGACATCCGGGCCGCCGAGGCGATCGTCGAGCGGGCCTCGTGTTCCGTGAGGCCGGTGTGTACCGCGGCGTCGGTCAGGGCGTCCGTGAGGTCCGGGCCGATGCCGTTCTCGTAGGCGCGGCAGGCGGCCCAGAAGAGGCGGGTGTTGCGCTGCCCCTCGTGTGCGGCGAGGACGAACTGGACCAGGCCCTGGCCGTGCTGGGTGGTGGACGCGGGGGCGGTCGGGTGGTGGGCGCGAGGTGGGGGGAGCAGGAGGCGCAGGAGGGTCGGTGGGCAGGAGGCGGGGGTCAGGTGGGCGGTTCCCGGGGCGGTGCTGTAGACGCCGTGGTCCGTGCGTGAGCCGGGGCCGACCAGGTAGCCGCCGGCGCCCCTGATGTCGATGCCGGGGGCCAGGCGGCTCGCCGAGTTGGGCACGATCACGTCCGGCGGTCCGGTCAGCCACAGGTGACGGCCGCCGCTGGGGGTCAGGACGACGACCGTCTCGGGGATCGTGAAGAGGTGCCTGAGGGCCAGTTCGCGCAGGGCCGCGGACGAGTCCGTGCCTGATTTGGTGTCGAGGTCTATGCCGATCAGATGGTGCGGGTGCAGTCCGCAGGCGATGCCGTAGCCGGTCGCCCAGGGGGCCGCGGCGAAGAGTTCGCGGATGCGGTGCGGGTCGGTCGAGGCGTCGTACACGCCGTGTCCGAACCGGCCGCACTCACCGTGGCAAGGGGTCGGCGTCGGGTCGTCGCGATGGGGTGAACGGAGGGCCGGGAGCTTCGTCCGGGTCAGGGGGATCACCGCCAGTCCGCGTTCGGCGGCGGACAGGGCGTGGGCCAGGGCCAGGGTCGTGGCCTGCCGGTCTGTGGTGGCCATGCCTCCATGTTCGTACTTGTGTTCGAAAAAGGGAAGAGGGGGTGGGTGTGGGTGCGGGCCGGGGTGCGGGCTGTCCGGGTGGCGTGCGGCGGGGTGGCTGGCAGCGTGCTGGAACGCTTCCTCCCTGGTGGCCGCTGTGTTTGCGACGGGTCGGCGGCCCTGAGCTGGTGATGTGTGCGGCATTCAGGGGTTTATCGACATGTCATCACGCTTCCGTGCGAATCAAGAGGTACGAGGTGGTTCGCCGGGGATTGGATGGGCAACTCTGGAGTCGCGACGTCGAGCACAGAGCCGGGGCGGTCGGCCAACCGCCCTGGAATCAGCCGCACTTCACGTACGTCCGGCAGCGAAGCCGGTACGTACTCGGGTCTGGAGGAAACACATGGCAAGCATCCGTACCGCACGCGTCCTCGCCGCCGTGGCGGCACTGCCCCTGGCCGCCACCCTCTTCTCGGGCGTGGCGGCGGCGGACAACGGCGCGCTCGCGGACCTCGGATCGAACGCGGCCGCGGCGTCGGCCAAGAGCGGGGTGGGGCGCGACAACTACGGCAACTCCTCCACCACGCAGCAGCAGGCCGTCGGCTCGGGCGCCTCGAACCAGAGCAACACGGCTCAGGTCAACGGCCCCGCGTTCGTGCCCATCTACCAGTCGAACGAGAACGTGGCGGTCAACTTCACCGATCTGTAGGGGGCGAGGCTTTCGGGGTGGATGCTCTCCCATCGGCTCCGAAAGCCTCGCCCGGGGGTGGGCTGCGGGGGGTGACGACGCGTCTGCGCGGCGGTACTTCGGTATCGCCGCGCAGGCGTTTTCCTGTGTTTACCAATGTCTCGATGTTTTTCCGTGGTCCACGCGTGCGTGCCCGACGCTGCGAGCCCGACGACCTTGACAGCGACCGTTATCTGACGGACAGTCAGAAACTCTTGCTCGTACGAGGTCCTGGAGGGCCGGAGCCGTGCACCTCGCCCCCACCGAGCGCCAGCGCCGGCTGCGCGTCGAACTCCGTACGTACTTCCGGGACCTGATGCCGGACGGGCCGCCCGGTCCGGACGACCCGCAGGGGCAGCGCGCCCTGTTGCGCCGTATCGGCGCCGACGGCCTGCTGGGGCTCGGCTGGCCCGAGGCGTACGGCGGCCAGGGGCGCGGCGCGGACGAGCAGTTCGTGTTCTTCGACGAGGCCTACCGCGCGGGCGCGCCCGTGTCGATGGTCACGCTGAACACGGTCGGGCCGACCCTGATGAAGTACGGGAGCGAGGAACAGAAGGCCTTCTTCCTGCCCCGCATCCTCAAGGGCGACCTCGTCTTCGCCATCGGCTACAGCGAGCCGTCGGCGGGCACGGACCTCGCGGCGCTGCGGACCCGGGCCGTCCGCGACGGCGACGGTTGGCTGATCGACGGGCAGAAGATCTTCACCTCGAACGCCCAGAACGCCGACTGGATCTGGCTCGCCTGCCGGACCGACCCCGACGCGCCCAAGCATCGCGGCATCTCCATCCTCCTCGTCCCCACGGACGCTCCCGGGTTCTCGTGGACGCCGATCGAGACGGTGGGCGGACTGACGACGACGGCGACGTACTACGACGGGATCCGCGTACCCGCCGCAGGCCTCGTCGGCGAGGAGAACGGCGGCTGGGGGCTCATCACCAACCAGCTCAACCACGAGCGCGTCGCCCTCGCCGCGATCGGCATGCAGGCGGAGGACTTCTGCGCGGCCGCGCTGGAAGCGGCGCGTACACCTGATCCAGTGACGGGCAAGCGTCGGGTTGACGAGCCGTGGGTGCGTTTTCGGCTGGCCGAGGTGCATGCCCGGCTGGCGGCATCGCGCCTGCTCAGCTGGCGTTTGGTGGGGGACGTGGGAGCCGGCCGACTGGCCCCCGGCGACGCCAGTGGGGTGAAGTTCGCGGGAACGGAATCGGCAGTCGCGACGTATCGCATGTGTCAGGAGATCGTCGGAGCGGACGCGCTGATCCGCTCCGGTTCGCCGGGGGTGTTCGGGGACGGCGAGCTGGAGCGGATGAACAGGGCGGCGCAGATCAACACGTTCGGGGGCGGGGTGAGCGAGGTGCAGCGGGAGATCGTCGCGACGATGCGGCTCGGGATGACGAGGGGGCGGCGGTGAGCGCCGAGCCGGGACAGCCGGTCCGGAGGGAGCCGGTTCAGCCGGACGAGCCGGATGAGCCGGATGAGCTGTCGGCGCGGCTGAAGGCGTACGAGGGGCGTCCGGCGGCGGTCGGCGGCGTGGGCAAGGACCCGGTCAACGAGCCGATGATCCGCCACTGGTGCGAGGCTCTGGGCGACACCGACCCGGCGTACGCGGGGCCGGACGCCGTCGCGCCCCCCACCATGCTCCAGGCGTGGACGATGGGCGGCCTGTCCGGGCACACGGGCCGCTCGAGCCGCTCGGGCCGCTCGGAGGCGTACGACGAACTGCTGGGCCTCCTGGACGACTCCGGGTACACGTCGGTGGTCGCCACCGACTGCGAGCAGGAGTATCTGCGTCCCCTGCGGCCGGGGGACGAGATCACCTTCGACTCGGTGATCGAGTCGGTCTCGGAGCGCAAGACGACCAAGCTGGGGACGGGCTACTTCGTCACGACGCGGACGGACGTACGGGCGGGCGGCGAACCGGCGGGGACGCACCGGTTCCGCATCCTCAAGTACACGCCCAAGTACACGCCCGCCCGGCGGAACCCGAAGGCCCCTCGGGCCCGGCGACCAAGCCCGGTGATCAACCGGGACAACGCCGGCTTCTGGGAGGGGGTGGCCCGCGGGGTGCTGCTCATCCAGCGGTGCGGCGACTGCGGGACACTCCGCTTCCCCTGGCTCCCGGGGTGCGCCGCCTGCGGCTGCCCGGAGTGGGACACGGTCGAGGCGAGCGGCGAGGGATCGGTCTATTCGTACGTCGTCATGCACCACCCGCGCTTCGAGGCGTTCGACCCTCCCTACGCGGTCGGACTGATCGAGCTGGCGGAGGGCGTGCGGATCGTCAGCAACGTGGTGGGGGTGCCGTACGACAAGGTGCGCATCGGGCTGCCGGTGCGGCTGGAGTTCGCGCGGTTCGACGAACGGGACGGGGAGGACAAGGCGGGCGGGGAGGGCGCGGAGCTGGTGCTGCCCGTCTTCCGGGTCCAGGAGGGTGGCGGGGGCTGACATGGACTTCACGCCCACGGAGGAGCAGACCGCCGCCCGCGAACTGGCCGCGCGGATCTTCGGCGACCTCGCCACGCACGAGCGGCTCACCGCCGCCGGGACCGGCAGCGACATGGAGCTGTGGAAGGCGCTGTGCGCCGCCGGACTGGTGAGCGCCGTGGAGGATGTCGGCGTGCTCGGCCTGGTGCTCCTGCTGGAGGAGCAGGGGCGCACCACGGCCCAGGTGCCGTTCGCGGCGAGCTGCGTGTACGGGCTGCTGGCGGTGCGTGCGCACGGCTCGCCGGACCAGCGGGGACGGCTCCTGCCGGGGATCCGCGACGGCTCGGTGGTGGTGTGCGGGGCGTTTCCGGCCGTCGGGGGTGTACGGGCGTCCGGGCGGGGCGAGTTGACGGGCACCGTGCCGCTCGTGCCCTGGCTGAGGGACGCCACGCATGTGCTTGTGCCCGACGAGCGGCGGCGGCTGTGGCTGGTGCGGGCCGCCGACGCGGACTGCGAGCCGGTCGAGTCGACGGCTCCCTGGGCGGCGGGGCGGCTGACGCTGGACGGGACGCCGGGAGAGCCGCTCGGGACACCGGCCGCGTACGACACCGCTCACGAGGGTGTGCTCGTCACCGCGTACGACGACGTGCTCGCCATGGCCCGTACCGCCTTCGCGGGCCTGCAGGCCGGGGTGTGCGCGGGATCGCTGGCGCGCGCCGTGACCCACACGAACACCCGGGAGCAGTTCGGGCGTCCCCTCGCCGTCAAGCAGGGCGTCCAACTCCGGGCGGCCGACGCGTACATGGACACGGAGGCGATCCGCGTGACGGCGTACGAGGCGGCCTGGCGCCGCGACCAGGGCCTGCCCTGCGCCACGCACGCGCTGACCGCCGCCTGGTGGGCGTCCGAGGCCGGGCAGCGCGTGGTGCACACCGGACAGCATCTGCACGGTGGCACGGGAGCCGACCTGGAGCATCCCGTCCACCGGCACTTCCTGTGGGGCCGGCAGCTCGACGCGTACCTGGGGTGCGGGAGCGAAGCGCTGCAGGAGCTGGGGGAACTGATCGCGAGCGGCACCGAGGGCAACGAGGGCAACGAGGGCACCGGCGACGCCGGAGGAGGTGAGGCGGCATGAGGACGGGGGAGCCGGGTGAGGAGCTGCCACCGCTGGAGATCCCGATCACGCGCACGCTGATCGTCGCGGGGGCCATCGCCTCGCGCGACTACCAGGACGTGCACCACGACGCGGAGCTGGCGCGGCAGAAGGGCTCGCCGGACATCTTCATGAACATCCTGACGACCAACGGCCTGGTCGGGCGGTACATCACGGACCACTTCGGCCCGGGCGCGGTCCTGCGCAAGGTGGCCATACGGCTCGGCGCACCCAACTACCCGGGCGACACGATGGTGTTGACCGGGGCGGTCGAGACGGTTGATGACGGCACCGGCACGGCGACGGTGAGGGTCGTCGGGGAGAACGGCATCGGCAGACATGTGACCGGCACCGTCACGGTCACCCTCCCCTCGGAGGGCGACTCATGAGCGTACGGGCGCGGGACACCCTCGGAGGGCGGGCGGCGGTCGTCGGGGTCGGGGCGACCGAGTTCTCCAAGGACTCGGGGCGCAGTGAGCTGCGGCTGGCGGCCGAGGCGGTACGGGCCGCGCTCGACGACGCGGGGCTGACCCCGGGCGATGTGGACGGGATGGTCACGTTCACGATGGACACCAGCCCGGAGATCACCGTCGCGCAGGCCGCCGGGATCGGGGAGCTGTCCTTCTTCTCGCGGATCCACTACGGCGGCGGGGCCGCGTGCGCCACGGTCCAGCAGGCGGCGCTGGCGGTGGCGACCGGGGTGGCCGAGGTCGTGGTCTGCTACCGGGCGTTCAACGAGCGGTCGGGCCGGCGCTTCGGCTCCGGGGTGCAGCACCGCGAACCCTCGGCCGAGGGCGCCGCGCTCGGATGGTCGCTGCCGTTCGGGCTGCTGACGCCGGCGTCGTGGGTGGCGATGGCGGCTCAGCGGTACCTGCACACGTACGGACTGACACCCGAGGCGTTCGGGCACGTGGCGGTGGTGGACCGGAAGTACGCGGCGACCAACCCTGCGGCGTACTTCCACGGGAGACCCATCTCGCTGGCCGAGCACGCGGCCTCGCGGTGGATCGTCGAGCCGCTGAGGCTGCTGGACTGCTGCCAGGAGACGGACGGCGGCCAGGCGGTCGTCGTCACCTCGCTGGAGCGGGCACGCGACCTGCCGAACCCGCCCGCCGTGATCCTGGCGGCCGCCCAGGGCGCGGGGCGGGCGCAGGAGCAGATGACCAGCTTCTACCGGGACGACCTCACCGGGCTGCCCGAGATGGGCGTGGTGGCGCGGCAGCTGTGGCGCACGTCGGGGCTGGGGCCCGAGGACATCGACGTGGGCATCCTGTACGACCACTTCACGCCGTTCGTGCTGATGCAACTGGAGGAGTTCGGGTTCTGCGGGGCGGGGGAGGCCGCCGACTTCGTGGCCGGGGAGCGGCTGCCGGTCAACACGCACGGCGGACAGCTCGGGGAGGCGTACCTCCACGGGATGAACGGGATCGCGGAGGGAGTGAGGCAGGTGCGGGGCACGGCGGTGAACCAGATACCGGGTGCCCGCAGGGTGCTGGTCACGGCGGGTACAGGGGTGCCGACCTCCGGGCTGGTGCTGGGAGCGGAGGAATGAGCGGTGCCGTGCCTACGACGACGGCGCCTACGACGGCGGCGGGTGCTTCTCAGGGATACACCCTCAGTACCTGAGGGCCGCTCGTCCACCTCTGGGAGGTGGAGCCAGCCCCCCTCCTACAACCTGAGGGGGATTCGCCTTCGGGACCTCCGGCCGATCCGCTCGAACGGGGGTCGCTCATAGCGTGGAGCCATGACCACACTCGTCTGCACCAGCGCTTCGAACGCCGCCACGCCGGCGAGGCAGACCCTTTCGTACCCGTCGTTCTCGTCGTACGTGAAGGACCGCCAGACGGTGCTGCTGCGTACCGCCCGGTCGCTGACGGCGAACCCGAGCGACGCGGAGGACCTGCTGCAGACCGCGCTCACCAAGACGTATGTCGCCTGGGACCGCATCGAGGACCACCGCGCCCTCGACGGGTACGTGCGGCGTGCCCTTCTCAACACGAGGACGTCCCAGTGGCGCAAGCGCAAGGTGGACGAGTTCGTGTGCGACGAACTGCCGGAGCCGGAGACGGTGCCCGCCGGGGACCCCGCCGAGCAGCAGGCGCTGCACGACGCGATGTGGCGGGCGATCATGAAGTTGCCGGCACGGCAGCGGGCGATGGTCGTCCTCAGGTACTACGAGGACCTGAGCGAGGTGCAGACCGCCGAGGTGCTCGGGGTGTCCGTCGGCACCGTCAAGTCGGCGGTGTCGCGCGCCCTGGGCAAGCTGCGCGAGGACCCCGAGCTGGAGCCCGTGCGGTAGCGGATCCAGTGGGAAGGGGGCCTGACCGGCCGCGGGAAGGGGGGCCTGACCGGCCGCGGGAAGGAGAGTCTGCCCGGCCGCCGTTCCATGGACCCGCACATACTCGCTCACTCGTCAACCGTCTCCGCCAAGCGCCGACACCGGCGAACAAATCCACCGTGACCTAGTGACATACTGCTCGGTATGCCAGCACAATCGCGGGACACCTACCCTCGCGTAGCCGCTTCAATGAGGAGGCCCCCCGGTGCTGAGCACGATGCAGGACGTACCGCTTCTGATCTCCAGGATCCTGAGTCATGGCTCGGCCCTGCACGGGACATCGCAGGTGATCACCTGGACCGGTGAGGGGGAACCGGACCGCCGTTCCTTCGCCGAGATCGGGGCGCGCGCGGCTCAGCTGGCGCATGCCCTGCGGGAGGACCTCGGGGTCGACGGGGACGAGCGTGTGGCCACGCTCATGTGGAACAACGCCGAGCACGTCGAGGCGTACTTCGCGATCCCCTCCATGGGAGCCGTGCTGCACACGCTCAACCTCCGCCTCCCGGCCGAACAGCTCGCGTGGATCGTCAACCACGCCGCCGACCGCGTGGTCATCGCGAACGGTTCGCTGCTCCCCCTCCTCGCACCGCTGCTCCCGCACCTCAAGACGGTCGAGCACGTAGTCGTCTCCGGGCCGGGTGACCGTTCGCTGCTGGACGGGACGACCGTGCGGGTGCACGAGTACGAGGAGCTCCTGGCCGGCAAGCCGACGACGTACGACTGGCCGCAGCTGGACGAGCGCAGCGCCGCGTCCATGTGCTACACCTCCGGCACGACCGGCGACCCCAAGGGCGTCGTCTACTCGCACCGGTCGATCTACCTGCACTCCATGCAGGTCAACATGACCCAGTCCATGGGCCTGACCGACCAGGACATCACCCTCGCCGTGGTCCCCCAGTTCCACGTCAACGCCTGGGGCCTGCCGCACGCCGCCTTCATGACCGGTGTGAGCATGTTGATGCCGGACCGGTTCCTGCAGCCCGCGCCGCTCGCCGAGATGATCGAGAAGGAGAGGCCCACGCACGCGGCGGCCGTCCCGACCATCTGGCAGGGCCTGCTCGCCGAGCTCGCCGCGCGCCCCAGGGACGTCAGCTCCCTCACCCAGGTCACCATCGGCGGCTCGGCCTGTCCGCCCTCGCTGATGGAGGCGTTCGACGAGCTGGGCATGCGCGTCTGCCATGCGTGGGGCATGACGGAGACCTCGCCGCTCGGCACAGTGGCGCGTCCGCCGGCCCACGTCATCGGCACCGAGCAGGAGCTCGAGTACCGGCTCACCCAGGGCCGTTTCCCCGCCGGCGTCGAGGCCCGGCTCACCGGCCCCGGCGGCGAGCGACTGCCCTGGGACGGGGAGTCGGCGGGCGAGCTGGAGGTGCGCGGGCCGTGGATCGCGGGCGCGTACTACGGCGGGGACGGCGCCGAACCCCTGCGTCCCGCCGACAAGTTCAGCGAGGATGGCTGGCTCAAGACCGGTGACGTCGGCACCATCAGCCCCGACGGCTACCTGACCCTCACCGACCGCGCCAAGGACGTCATCAAGTCGGGCGGCGAGTGGATCTCCTCCGTCGAGCTGGAGAACGCCCTGATGGCCCACCCGGACGTCGCCGAGGCCGCCGTCGTCGCCGTACCGGACGAGAAGTGGGGCGAACGCCCGCTCGCCACGGTCGTGTTGAAGGAGGGCGCCACCGCGGACTTCGCGATCCTGCGATCCTTCCTCGCGGATGAGGGCAAGATCGCCAAGTGGCAGCTCCCCGAGCGCTGGACGATCATCGAGTCCGTGCCGAAGACGAGCGTCGGCAAGTTCGACAAGAAGGTACTGCGTCGGCAGTACGCCGAGGGCGGGCTGGACGTCACGCAGATCTGACGCGTCGTACGGCGTGAGCAGGTAGACAACACTGGGGGCGCTGTTTCACGTGAAACAGCGCCCCCAGTCACGCGCGGGCGGACCCGGCTCGTGATCGGTGATCGGTGATCGGTGACCAGCGATCAGTGATTCGTGATCGGTGATTCAGTTCGTTCCGATGCGGGCCAGCAGGTCCACGATCCGGTTCTGAACCTCGGGGCTCGTCGAGCGTTCCGCGAGGAACAGGACCGTCTCCCCCGAGGCCAGGCGCGGGAGTTCGGTCGGGTCGACGGCGGCGGTGTAGACGACGAGCGGGGTCCGGTTCAGCTGGCCGTTCGCGCGCAGCCAGTCGACGATTCCGGCCCGGCGGCGGCGCACCTGCAGCAGGTCCATCACCACGAGGTTCGGCCGCATCTGGGCGGCGAGCGTGACCGCGTCCGCGTCGGAGGCGGCCCGCGCGACCTGCATGCCGCGCCGCTCCAGCGTCGCGGTCAGTGCCAGCGAGATCTCCGCGTGCTCCTCTATGAGCAGCACGCGCGGCGGGTGCTGCTCGGAGTCACGCGGCGCGAGGGCCTTCAGCAGTACGGCGGGGTCGGCGCCGTACGCCGCGTCCCGCGATGCCTGCCCGAGGCCCGCCGTCACGAGCACGGGGACCTCGGCGGCGACGGCGGCCTGGCGCAGCGACTGCAGTGCCGTACGCGTGATCGGGCCCGTGAGCGGGTCGACGAAGAGAGCGGCCGGGAAGGCGGCGATCTGTGCGTCGACCTCTTCGCGCGAGTTCACGATGACGGGCCGGTAGCCGCGGTCGCTCAGCGCCTGCTGGGTGGTGACGTCGGGCGCCGGCCACACGAGGAGGCGGCGCGGGTTGTCGAGCGGCTCCGGGGGGAGCTCGTCGTCCATCGGCTGAGGCTGCGGCTGGTCGGAGACCTCCACGGCGCCACCGGGACCGTCGAGCGGCTCGGGGCCTTCGTCGGCGTTCTCGTCGGGCGCCCCTATGGCGTACGAGCGCCCGGCACCCTCGGTGACACCGGCCGCCAGACGGGACTGGCCGGCGAGCGAGGGCTGCGCGGGGAGCGGGGTCTGCCCGGCGAGAGACGGCTGTGCGGGTTCGGGTGCCTGCACGGCGGGGGTCGGCACGGCGGGGATCGGCACGGCGGGGGACTGCGAGGCGGGTGCCTGCATGGCGGGGGCCGAGACCACCTGGGCCTGCCCCGGCTGCGGGTGCGGGCGTGCCGCCGCCTCCGGGCGCGCGGTGGGCTCCGGAGGCGTGCCCAGCTTGCGGCGGCGGCCGGAGCCGTTGGTGCCGGAACCGTTGCTCTGGTGCGAGGGGGTTGTCCCGGGGGCACCCGGCTGGGGCTGGCGGGCGAACGGCACGCCCTGGCCGAGCGTGCGCACACTGATCGCCCGCCCCTGGGTGGAGTTGGGATCGACCGGGGCGGCGGCCTCGGCGGGCAGCGGCTGTGCGGTCCGCGCCTGTGCCTGTGCCTGTGCTTGTGCGGGCACCTGAGCCTGCGCCGGTGCCTGCCCCTGCTGTTGGGGCTGCTCGGGCGGGAGCGGGGTGCCGGACGCCGGGGTGGCCTGCTCCGCCGGAGCGGGGGACGCGGCCTGCGCGGGGGCGGCGGCCGGTGCGGGGCCGGCGCCCTGGGCCGGCGTACCGGTGCCGGAGGCGTCGTCGGCGCCGGGCCACGGCGGGGGGCCCGCCTGGACGGGGGTGCCGGGGGGCTGGGCCTGGGGTTGCGGCTGTGCGTTCGGCGGCACGGACTCGGCGAGCCCGGGGCCCGGGCCGAGCTGCAGCGGGAGTTGGGCGGGGACGGTCACACCCTGGGTGCCCTGTGCGGGTACGGGCCGGCCCGGCCCTGGCACTCCCTGCGCGGGCACGGGCCGAGGGGTGCCCGGCGCTCCTTGCGCGGGCACGGGCTGGGCTCCGCCCGGGATGCCCTGGGCCGGGACAGGCTGAGCGTGGCCCGGAACACCCTGCGGGGGCACGGGCTGTTGGGCGGGCACGGTCACTCCGCGCGGGGCGACGGGCTGCGCGGCCTGAGCCGGTACTCCGTGCGGAGGCACGGGCTGTTGCGCAGGGACAGGCTGCCCCGGAGCGGCCTGCGCGGGTGCGGCCTGCGCGGGTACGGCCTGCTGCGCTCCCACCTGAGCCGGAAGTCCCTGAGACGCGGCTGCCTGCCCCGGCACCTGGCCCTGCGTGGAGGGCATCTGCGCAGGGACACCCTGTGCGGGTGCCGTCCCGCCCTGCTCCGGAGCACGGTGGGCCCTGCGGCGGCCTGTCGGCGCGGGCAGGGGGTGCGGCTGGGGCGGAGTGTGGTCGTCGGACGGATCATGCAGCGCCGAGTCGTGACGCCCGTCGTCCGCCTGGTCCCCACCGGGCACACCGCCGGGCACACCACCGGGCATCCCGGTACCGGGCGCGCCCGGCACGTCGGCCACCTGGCTGCCTGCTGCGTCCGGCCCGACGGAAGGAGCCTGCCCTGCGAGCTGTACCGGAGCCTGTCCCGCGGCCTGGGCAGGAGCCACGGGAACTCCGCCGCCCTGCCCGGTGGCGGCCGCGCCGTGCGCGGCCTCGTACTCGGGTGTGCGGTCGGCCTCGGCCGGCGGCAGGGCGAAAACGGCGCGGCCCGGCCCCTGCTGCGCGGCGGCGCGCTCCTCCGCGTTGGCGAGGGCCCTGCGTCGGCGCCCGGTCGGCTGGGTCTGCCCTCCGGCGGCGCCCGCACCGTCGGCCTCCGGCGCGCTCTGGGCCGCGGGCAGGGCGGGCGGCAGGGCGTGCTGCTCGGGGTTGCGACGTGCCCGCCGTCCGGTGGGCACGGGCACACCCTGCGGCGGCACCGTCTCCCCCAGCCCCGTGGCCGCGGTGCCCGCCGCGTGCTCGGCAGCCGTGACGACCGCGCCCTCGGAGACCCCTTGGGCGCCGTTCTCGGCGGGGCTGGGCCGCCCACGCCGCCGTCCCGTGCCACCGGATCCGGCACCGGGTTCCGCGCCGGACGCTTCGTCGTTCCCCTCGCCCTGCGCCGGAGCGGCCTCGGGCTCACCGTCCGCGGACTCCGCCCGCCGCCTGCGCCGTCCGGTGGGCGCGGCGGCCTCCGGCTCGGACTCGGACTCCTCGCTCTCCAGGAACGCGTCCACCGACGACCGCTGAGCCCGCCGCCGACCGCGCCGGGAGGCATTCTCCTGAACACCGCCCTGAACATCGCCCTGAACACCGCCCGGGGCCTGCTCCGGCAACGCGAGCTCGGCACCGACACTCTGCGCACCGACACTCTGCGCACCGACACCCTGCGCACCGACGCCCTCGGCGGCAGCGGCCACGTCGACCGCGGGCGGCTGCTGGGCCGGAACCGCCCCGGCACCGCCACCGATCGGTACCTCGAGCACGTACGCGCTGCCGCTCATGCCCGGCACGTCGTGCGTCTGCAGCACACCGCCGTGCGCCCGCACGATCCCGCGCACGATCGGCTGGTGCACCGGGTCTCCCCCGGCGTACGGGCCGCGCACCTCGATGCGGACACCCTCGCCGCGCTGGGCGGCGGCCACGACCACCGTGTTGTCCATGTAGCCACCGGCCGACATGGGCGAGTTGCCCGTCGCGTCGACCCCCGCCACGTCGGCGATGAGGTGGGCGAGCGCGGTCGCGAGCCGCCGCTGGTCGACCTCGGCCTCGATGGGCGGCGCGTGCACGGCGAACTGCACCCGCCCCGGTCCGATCAGCTCGACGGCCCCTTCGACACCGGCCGCGACGACGGCGTCGAGCATCACCGCGGTCCGTACGAGATCGTCGTCGCCGGAGTCGAGGAGCTGGTAGCCGAGCACGTTGTCGACGAGCGTGGTGATGCGCGAGTACCCGGCCGCCAGGTGGTGGAGGACCTGGTTGGCCTCGGGCCAGAGCTGCCCGGCGTCGTCGGCGGCGAGCTTGCCGAGTTCGCCGCGGAGCTGATCGAGCGGGCCGCGCAGGGAGTGCCCGAGCACGGCCAGGAGCTGCTCGTGCCGCGCGGCCAGCGCCTCGTACCGGTCCTTCTCGCGCTCGCCGAGCGCCGCGTACCGCTCGTCCCCGGCGGCGAGTTCCTCGGCGTGGCGCTCGCGCAGTTCGTCGAGCTCGCCGGTGTGCTCCTCGCGCAGCGTGCCGAGTTCCTCGGCGTGCTCGGCGGAGAGCTTCTCGATCTCCTCCGCGTGCTTCTCGGCCTCGTTCTTCTTCTCCTCGGCGAGCGCGTCGTACGACCGCCGGTCGGTGAAGGTCATGACGGCGCCGACGAGCTGGTCACCGTCGCGCACGGGAGCGGTCGTGAGATCGACCGACACCTTGTCGCCGGCCTTCGACCACAGCACCTGGCCGCGCACCCGGTGCTTGCGCCCCGAGCGCAGGGTGTCGGCGAGGGGCGACTCCGCGTACGGGAAGGGGGCGCCGTCCTCACGGGAGTGCAGGACGAGGGTGTGCAGCTCCCGCCCACCGAGATCACTGGCCCGGTAGCCCAGTATCTGAGCGGCGGCCGGGTTGACGAGCACGATGCGCCCGTCAGTGTCCGTCCCCACCACACCCTCGGAGGCGGCCCGCAGGATCATCTCGGTCTGGCGTTGTGCCCGGGCGAGTTCGGCCTCGGTGTCGACCGCGCCGGACAGGTCGCGCACGACGAGCATGAGCAGCTCGTCAGCGGTGTAGCCGTATCCGTCGTACGCCTGCTGGCCGTTCTCCAGGTTCGCGCTCGTGACCTCGACCGGGAACTCGCTCCCGTCGGTCCGCCGCGCGATCATGCGGGTCGGCTTGGTGCGCCCGTGTGGATCGATGGAGGCGGGCCGCCGCATGGACCCGGGGATGAGTCGGGAGTCGAACTCGGGCAGCAGATCGAGCAGCCCGCGCCCCACCAGAGCGGTCCCCGGGGTCTCGAAGGCCTCCAGGGCGATGGTGTTGGCGTTGACGACCGTCCCGTTGGCGTTGACCAGCACCAACGCATCCGGGAGCGCGTCGAGTATGGCTGCGAGGCGAGCAGCGCCTCGGGATGGCCTGCTGCTCACGAGACGCTTCCTCCCTGTTACCGCATCTTCCCGACCGCCTGGGCCATCTTGCCAACCGGCCCGCAGCGTGTCACGCGAGGGAGTCTACGGGCAGAGGTTGCGCTCGCGACGCCGGATGAGAGGGAGGTCGCACGTGGATCTTTATGGGGATCTGCGACGGACCTGTGACCGGTGTGTTTCGCCCAGCGTGGGCGTGATGATCGACTTCGTGAAGGTGCGGCCCGGGGTGATGGACCGTACGTGTGTGCGGTGCGGCGCAGGGTGGTTCGGTGCGGAACGTCCGCCGGCGGACCTCTCCCGCCACTCCCTCGCCCCTTCCCGCCTTCCTCCATCCCTCCCTGCTCGGACTCCGTCCCCTACTTGTGCCGGCTCTGCTTGGGCAGCAGGGGGACGAGGGCGTCCCACCGGGCGATCTCGCAGCCGTTGCGGCGGTCGAAGCGGGCGTCGACGGGGCGGCCGGCCCAGGTGCCGGTGACGTGGGCGGTGGCCGGACCGCCGTACTGCATCGTGCACATCGTTCCCGGGGCCACGGGGGCGAAGGGGTCGCGCCCCCAGCTCGTGCCGCGTTCGAGCTTCCCGCAGGCGGCTCGGGCGTCCGGATGGCTCCCGCCCTCCGGGTGGCACTCCAGCCCGACCGTCCCGTCCGTGTCACGGCCCGTGCCCTCGACCGTGACGGTCAGCCGGTCCCCGGAAGCAGGCGGGGGTTCGGGGGCCGGTGCGGGCAGCGGCCGAGCCGCACCGCTCTCCGCGTACGCCGTCGGAGGCGCGCAGGCCAGGGCGGTGACCGCGCCGAGGGCGGCGGCACCGGCGAGGAACCGCCGGAGGGCGGCGGGACGACGGGGAGCGGAGGAAGCGGGACGGACCATGACCTGCCTAACGCCGGCCAGCGCGCACGGTTGCGCCACCGGCTTCGGGCCCCGGGTTCCGGGACCCGAGGGGCTCGTTCGTGCCCCGGGTTCCGGGGCCTGCGGGGATCATCCGCGATGAAGATCCCGCGCCCCGCCGAACCGCCGCCATACGGCTTTGCCCTGCGGCCTCTCCGCCTAGTAACGTGGTGGGCGATTGGTGACGGCCCGCCGGGCTGTGTCATCATCTGCACGCACCACTCGCGCTCGCGCGGGCGGCTGTGCTGGAGGCGTCGCCTAGTCCGGTCTATGGCGCCGCACTGCTAATGCGGTTTGGGCCTTAAAGCCCATCGAGGGTTCAAATCCCTCCGCCTCCGCGTCTGATCCCGAAGCCCCGGTCCTCGACGACCGGGGCTTCGGCCGTTCTTCGGGCTGGCGAGTAAGCACGTTTTCGCAGGTCAGTCCGGGTGCGGCTAACGGATTTCGCCTCACGCCGCCAGTCATGTAATGTTGTTCCCGCAACGCCGACCGGGCCGAAAAGCCCGGAAGGAAGCGCCAACACAACAGAACACACAAGCACTCGTAGCTTAACGGATAGAGCATCTGACTACGGATCAGAAGGTTGCAGGTTCGAATCCTGCCGAGTGCGCAGAGATCAAAGGCCCCCCGGGATCATCCCGGGGGGCCTTTGACATCAGTAGGTGACATCTTCGTCACCGCAGGCATCTGGTTGGTCACCTCAGGTACCCGGCCGTGTGGGTGTGCGTGGCGATCCGTGGAGGCCGCCTCTTTCCTCAACTCCCCTTTCCTGACTGTGGGTATGTTCAGATGATCATCTGAACATCGTTGTGCGGACGGGTTCACGGAGGGCGAGGGGGCGCATGGACACGGCAACCGTCATCGCGCGGCTGGACGAGGCTCGGGGAGCCGATTCCAGAACGCGCGACCGCGTCTGCGACGAGGTGGCCGCGGAGTTTCTGGCGGCAGGGACCCCGCCGTTCATCGAGGTGCGCTCCGCCGACCTGCGCACGGACCCCTACCTCATGTGTGCCGACCGTTACTGGCGCGGCCGCTTCCAGGAGCAGCCGACGGCCAGGACGGCCCTCGAGTGCGCCCGGTGGATGTCGGACCACGTGAACGACGAGAGCTGGGAAGCCGTCGCCGAGCAGTGGGCACTCGGCAACGGCTTCCTCAACCGGGACAACCTGGAGTCCCCGGACCAGCTCGCGGAGGTGATGGGAGAGACGGGCACGGGCGCGGCGGTGGAGCGCTTCGCGTTCTTCCTCACCCTGTTCCACGCGGGCAAGTTGCGGGCGAACTTCTGCTTCGACGAGTTGCACGCCTTCCTGGCGTACTCGCCCTCGTCCGCGGCGGCCGGCTCCCTCCGAGGGGAACCCGTCTTCGTGGCACTGCAGTCGTTCGCCGCGTTCGGCAGCAGGACGCTGACCGCCGCCTACGCCTCCGAGCTGCTGGAGCAGGCCTGGTCCGCGGCCGACCGGACCCGGCACACGGTGGACATCTGCCTCAACGGCGTGGCCTTCGCGCCCCCCTTCGCAGGGCAGGGCGAACTCCTGCGCGACTACGCGGAGGAGGCGGTGGAGGCCCATCCGGGCGACCACATGTTCCACGCGCGCCTGGCCGCCGGGCTGCACATGTGCGGCCGGCACGACGCGGCGCTGGAGAGCATCGACACCGCTCTGGCGTTGCTCGCGGCCAGCGCCACCGCCAGCCTCAGCGTTCTGCAGAACCAGTACCTGACGAAACGGGACGCCATCCAGGAAGGGCGTCTGCGGGCCGAGCGGGACGCGGAGCAGCTGCACCGCTGGGAACAGCAGGCCGCGGCCAACGCGCAGTTGGAACGCTCCCTGCACACCTCCTCCGTGCGCGCCGTCGAAGTCGTCGCCGTCTTCACGGCCGCCATCGCCTTCGCTGTCGGATCCCTCCAGGTCACCCTCACCGGAAAACTCCCCCTGTCCGATCGCCTGTGGCTCCTGGCCGCCCAGGGCGTGGGGCTGGCCGTCTTCGCGCTGCTGATAGTCGGCGGGACCTGGTTGATCACCCGGAGCCATCACGGGCAGGACAAACGCACCGGGTGACTGCAATAACACCCAAGATCACCTGAGGACGGCTGCGCCATGCGGCACCCGCCTTTCCTTCTCGTGAAACGCCTGTATGGCCCAACCCCGTCACCTGATTGCCGCGCATCTGCACCATTGTGTCCCGCGTTGGTGGGGTATGACTACAGCAACGTCCTCAACTGCGTCATGGGGTTCTTCAAGCGGCGCGGATTCCCGCCTTCATGCCCGTGGGCTGTCGAAGAGAGGGTGGGCCTTCACGCCGCGACCCGCGTCCACCCCGGATGCGAACGCTTATCTGTGGTTTCGCGGTAATCGCATTGAATTGATGTACTCGTCCACTGCCCTTGAGGGGTTCCTCGCGGAGATGAGTGAGATTCAGGACGAGTTCGAGCGCCTGTCGACCGGGGAGCCGGTCGGCGGCGCACGTCGTGGGGGCTGGATGGGGCAGAGCCGTCATGTCTGAGATGTACAGCGGCCATGGCGTCGCCGGAACCCACGTCGAACCGGGTGTGAGGGCGTGGCCGTACACGGATTACGAGAGTTCCTCCCCGGCGTCCGTACAGCCTTCTTTTCCGCCGTTCGCCCCCTTGGACGCGTCATGGGACCCGGCGGAGGAACTCGCCTATCTGCTGAGGGATCAGGCCGCGGCCGAGAGCGCTGCTTTTCCTCCGGAACCGGCTGTCGGTGAATCCGGCGAGGAAATGCCGACAGCTGAACGGCTTGCCGGTTTGGCGCAGGTCACCGAAGAACTGACGCGCGTCCGTCCCGTGCCCGGCCATCGCCGTGTCACACCGCGAAAACCCGCGCTCAGCGCGCTGCAGAAGACCAGCTACTTGATCGTCGCGATGGCGGCTGTCGTCGTCTCGATGGTCAGCGTGCTCGGCGGGGTGATCACCTACGATCCGCTCCGCCGTCTTCCCGGTCCCCACGCCGCCTACGGGGCCGGCGGTTTGTGGCCCCTGCTCGTCTACGGCCCCTGGACGGTGGCCACTTTGTCCATTCTGCGCGCCGCTCTCCATCGGCGTCGCGCGGCGCACTCCTGGTCCGTCGTGCTGTTCTTCTCGGGCGTCACCATGCTCCTGTGCATTGCCGAGGCGCCCAGGACCATCCCCGGTGTGGCGACCGCGGCGCTTCCCTCTCTCGCCGCCCTCGCCTGCTTCCAGCAGCTCGTCCGTCAGATCACCCTCACCCGTCCCCCGCGCAAGACCGTCCGCCGGCACCGCACGTCCACGTTGCCCTTCACCCCCTACCGTCCGCCGCAGCAGAAGACCGGCGCCTGACCTCGCCGCGTCACCTCTGCTCTCGCAGCTCTGCCACGTACTGCTTGGTCAAGGCGCCCGTGCGTGTGAACCAGTCGTGCAGGACGGCGATCTCGTCCGGGGAGTAGTCGGCGAAGATCTCCGCGAGGCGGGCGTAGTACGGGGCGTAGAGGGACTGGACCTGCTCGGCGGCGCAGGCGGTGGCGGCCACACGGACGCGGCGGCGGTCCTCGGGGTCGGGGCGGCGGGTGACGTAGCCGGCGCGTTCGAGGCGGTTGAGGATGCCGGTCACCGCGCCTGTCGTGACGTTCGCGCGGGCGGACAGGTCGCCCGCGGTGAGCAGGTCGTCGCCCGCCTCCAGGACGTACGCGAAGCAGGTGAGGTCCGTGACGGTCAGGCCCAGGCGCTGGGCCACCTCCTGCTGACCGATCATGCTCGTCGCGATCAGGTGGTCCATCGCGGAGAGGGTCTGCGCGGGGGGCGCGGGCGGGCGCGGCTTGCCCTGCATGGTGGGTTCCTCGGGGTTTCTCTAGATTTTATCTTAGCTCGTGAGAGGTTTAGGTTATTAACCTCTTAGGTAGTGAGGGGTCGAGGGATTCTAAGGGCAGGACGCGGAGGGGGTGGTACGTCGTGGGTGCGCATCAGTACGACGAAGGGCACACCGTCGCAGGCTGGACCGGGTTCGGGATCGCCACGGTCGGGGCGGCGGTGGCGGGGCTCGGCATGTGTACGGGGAGCACGGTGGAGCTGTGGGGCGGGATCGCCGGCGTCGGGGTGAGCGTGATCGTCACGTGGGTGCTGCATCTCGCCGGGTGGGGCAAGGCGCCGGGGACACGGCCCGCGGACCAGTGGGGGATGCGGGTCCGGGATCTCTCCGCCCGGAAGGGCCATCCCGGGTGCGTGGGATGCCGGCTGGCCGGGCGGTGGCCGACGGAGTCCGTGGCCGTGGTGCCTGCCGTCGTGCCGGCCCCGGTCTCCGGGGCCGTAGAGGGCAGCGCCGAGGTCGTCGGCTGATTATGGGCGGCCCCCGTTATCGCGTTGTGCCAGGTCAGTCGCATTGTCAGTGGCGGCACCTAGTCTTGTGAGCGATGGCACAGGCGTGGAGATGTGCGGGGCTGCGGTGGGTCGGCGCGGAGCCCGTGCTGGTGTGGGAAGGCGGGCGCGGGAGTGCTCTGCCACGGGGGAAGAAGGTGGCCTTTGGAGTGGTGACGGGGGGTGTACGGACGTGTGTGGGAGCACGGGGGCACGGGTGCCCCACACGGGCCGGGGTGTCGGGGCGGAGCACTGGCGCGCGGTGTGAGGAGTGTGCGCGGCTGGATCGGGCGCACTCCGTCGCCGCCGACACCATCGCGGACGATCCGCGGCCGTACCACGTGTACCTCGCGTGGTTCGGGCCCGGCATGGTGAAGGTGGGGATCACCGCGGTCGAAAGGGGGTCCGCACGGCTGTTGGAGCAGGGAGCCGTCTGCTTCAGCTGGCTGGGGCGCGGACCGCTGATGGCGGCACGCCGGGCGGAGGAGGTCCTGCGGGCCGCGCTCGGAGTGCCGGACCGGATTCCGTACGCCACCAAGCGGGCCGTACGGGCCGCGTTGCCCGAAACCGGGGAGCGGGCGGCAGAGGTGGCGGAGCTGCACGCGCGGGCGGTGGCCCTCGACGGCTGGCCGGAGTCGTTGGAGCGGATGCCGTGCCGGACTGTCGACCACGCAGAGGTGTTCGGGCTCGACGGGCTGCCGGACGCCGACGGGGTGGTCGGCGAGCTGGCCGCGGGCGGGACGGTGGGCGGCGTGGTGCTCGCCGTGGCCGGACCCGATCTTCATCTGGCCACGGGGAGTGGGGTCGTGGTCCTCGACACACGGCTGATGACGGGGTGGGAGCTGGTCGCGGTGGATGCGAGCGGACAAGAGGTACAGGGGGTGCTCGGGGTGCCGGTACGGGAGTTGAGGAAGAGTGGGGGTGGTGTCCAGGACGGGCTGTTCTGACGAGCCCTTGTGGCGGGCTGTTCTGACGGGCGGCCGACTCCGCCGGGACGGGCGGGGCGAGGCGGGGAGCGACGGGCCGTCTGAGGACGCTGTGTCCGCGGGAATGGTCCGGGGATGGCCCGGGGATCGGGTTCACCCAGCGGAAGCACAGGATGGTCGGCGTCGCACACAGCAACTCTCCGACAGGGCGCACGTGCAGGCCGAAACACCTGATCAGCGCAGGTGCGGCGGCGGACGGACACCTCAGCGTGGACCAGGTGCCGGGGCAAGGAATTCCCAGGGGTCGCCTGAGAGGCGCCTGTGAGTTTCTCAGGGAAATCACAGGTTGCCGAAAGCGTGCTCTCAGAGCGGAGCGCCATGGTTTCCAGCATGACCACGACCTCGCCCCAGGGGCGCACCGAACTTCTGAGGCCGGACGGGAGCCCCGTCCGAGTGCTTGTGGTGGACGACGAGCTGTCGATCACCGAGCTGCTGTCCATGGCCCTTCGCTACGAGGGCTGGCAGATCCGTAGCGCGGGGGACGGGCACGGGGCGGTGCAGACCGCCCGCGAGTTCCGGCCCGACGCCGTCGTCCTCGACATGATGCTGCCGGACATGGACGGCCTGGCCGTTCTCGGGCGGCTGCGGCGTGAGCTGCCGGAGGTGCCGGTGCTGTTCCTGACGGCCAAGGACGCGGTGGAGGACCGTATCGCCGGGCTGACCGCCGGCGGGGACGACTACGTCACCAAGCCGTTCAGCCTCGAAGAGGTCGTCGCCCGGCTGCGGGGGCTCATCCGGCGTTCGGGTGCGGCGGATCGGCGTTCCGACTCCGTGCTCGTCGTGGGTGACCTCACGCTCGACGAGGACAGCCACGAGGTGTCGCGGGCCGGGGACAACATCCACCTCACCGCCACCGAGTTCGAGCTGCTGCGGTTCCTGATGCGTAACCCGCGGCGTGTGCTCAGCAAGGCGCAGATCCTGGACCGCGTGTGGTCGTACGACTTCGGCGGCCAGGCCAACGTCGTCGAGCTCTACATCTCGTACCTGCGCCGGAAGATCGACGCCGGGCGCGAGCCGATGATCCACACCCGGCGCGGCGCCGGTTACCTGATCAAGCCCGCGGCGTCATGAGCGGACGACGACGGTCGCGTACGCAGGGGCAGAGGCGAGAACGCCAGCCGCGCACGCTGCGGACGCGGTTGGTCGTCTCCGCGGTGGCGCTGATCGCGGTGGTGTGCGCCGTCATCGGGACGGTGACGACCATCGCGCTGAACCAGCATCTGTACCAGCAGCTGGGCGAGAAGGTCAGTGACGTCGGTAAACGGACCGGTGGGCCCAGGCCGCAGGGGAAGCCGGGAGACGGCCAGATCCCCCTCCCCGGCACGAGCAGCCTGACCACGGACGAGAAACTCGGGTTCGTCACTAAGGGCGGCTCGCCGGAGCAGACGGTCGGCGCCGTCGTGGAGAACGGCACCGTCACCAAGGCGGTCGTGTCCGAGCTGCGGAGCACCACCACCAGCAGCAGCACGAACCAGGAGATGACGGCCGTCACGCTGAGCAGTGCGGACCTCAGCGCGCTCTCCGCCGTCGCGCGGGACAACAAGGCGCACACGGTCAGCTTCCCCGACCTGGGCGAGTACTACGTCAGGTACGTCACCAACCCGAGCGGCGACACCTTCTACGTGGGCCTGCCCACCAAGTCCGTCACCGACACCGTCAACACCCTCATCCTCGTCGAGATCAGCGTCACCGCCGCCGGTCTCGTGGCCGCCGGTATCGCCGGTGCCGTCATGGTCGGCGTGGCCCTGCGCCCCCTGCGCAAGGTGGCCCACACCGCGACCCGTGTCTCCGAACTCCCCCTGCACACCGGCGAGGTCACCCTCAACGAGCGGGTCCCCGAGTCCGAGACCGACCCCCACACGGAGGTCGGGCAGGTCGGCGCGGCCCTCAACCGCATGCTCGACCACGTCCACGGCGCCCTGCACTCACGTCAGCAGAGCGAGATGCGAGTACGGCAGTTCGTCGCGGACGCCAGTCATGAGCTGCGGACGCCGCTCGCCTCCATCCGGGGGTATGCCGAGCTGACCAGGCGAGGGAGAGAGGAGATCGGGCCCGACACGCGGCACGCGCTCGGGCGGATCGAGTCCGAGTCGGGCCGTATGACGCTGCTCGTCGAGGATCTGCTGCTGCTCGCCCGGCTCGACGCCGGGCGGCCGTTGCAGTTCGAGCAGACCGATCTCATCCCGCTCGTCGTGGACACCATCAGCGACGCCCGGGCCGCCGGTCGCCAGCACATCTGGCGGCTCGACCTGCCCGACGAACCCGCGCTCGTGTCGGCCGACGCCGCACGCCTGCAGCAGGTCCTCGTCAACCTGCTCGCGAACGCCCGTACGCACACACCACCGGGGACGACCGTCACCGCGCGCGTGCAGCGGCGCGGGCCGTGGATGTGCGTGGACGTCGAGGACGACGGGCAGGGCATCCCGCAGGAGCTGCTGCCGCGGGTCTTCGAACGTTTCGCGCGCGGTGACTCCTCGCGCTCCCGCTCCTCCGGGTCGACCGGTCTGGGCCTCGCCATCGTGCAGGCCGTGGCGACCGCGCACGGCGGTGCCGTGACCGTCGACAGCGTCCCCGGGCGGACGGTGTTCACCGTGCACCTGCCTGCCCTTGCCAGGCCGTTGCCCTCGCTTGACCAGGCAACGAACTGGGAAGCGGACTGGGAACCGGACTCACAGGCGGACCACAGCACCACCACATGGGTACAACAGGGCGCTTGACGAAAGTCGGTCCCATGCGAACCGACTCTTCTCCCGGCAACCTGCCGGCGCGGGAGCACCTCCCGGCCGGAGACGCCGGTACGCCTGTCCTGGACGTAGTGATCCCCGTCTACAACGAGGAGAAGGACCTCCAGCCGTGCGTCCGCAGACTGCACGAGCACCTGGCACGCACGTTCCCGTACGCGTTCCGCATCACGATCGCGGACAACGCGTCGACGGACACCACCCCGCAGGTGGCCGCGCGGCTGGAGGCGGAGCTCCCGGAGGTCACGTCCTTCCGGCTCGAGCAGAAGGGGCGCGGGCGGGCCCTGCGGACGGTGTGGTCCGCGTCCGACGCGCCGGTCCTCGCCTACATGGACGTGGACCTGTCCACCGACCTCAACGCGCTGCTGCCGCTGGTGGCGCCGCTGATCTCGGGTCACTCCGACCTGGCGATCGGCTCCCGGCTCAGCCGCAGCAGCAGGGTGGTGCGCGGCCCCAAGCGGGAGTTCATCAGCCGCGCCTACAACCTGATTCTGCGTGGCTCGCTGCAGGCCCGCTTCTCGGACGCCCAGTGCGGCTTCAAGGCGATACGCCGTGACGTCGCCCAGGTGCTGCTGCCGCTGGTGGAGGACACCGGCTGGTTCTTCGACACCGAGATGCTGGTCCTGGCCGAACGCGCGGGTCTGCGGATCCACGAGGTGCCGGTCGACTGGGTCGACGACCCGGACTCGACCGTCCACATCGTGAAGACCGCCACCGACGACCTCAAGGGGGTGTGGCGGGTGGGCAGGGCCCTGGCGACCGGCTCACTGCCACTGGACCGGATCGCCCGGCCCTTCGGGGACGACCCCCGCGACCGCGAGATCCAGGACGTGCCGCGCGGCCTCGCCCGCCAGCTCGTCGGGTTCTGCGTCGTGGGCGCCCTGTCGACCCTCTTCTACCTGCTGCTCTACAGCGGTTTCCGTCCCTTCATGGGCTCGCAGTTCGCCAACGCGCTCGCCCTGCTCGTCTCGGCGATCGCCAACACGGCGGCCAACCGGCGCCTGACCTTCGGCGTCCGCGGCCGGGACCGTGCCGTGCGGCACCAGGCCCAGGGCCTGGTGGTGTTCGGGATCGGGCTCGCCCTCACCAGCGGCTCGCTCGCCGCCCTGAACACGGCGACGTCCAGCCCCTCGCACTCCACGGAACTGGCGGTCCTCATCGCCGCCAACCTCGCGGCGACGGTGCTGCGGTTCCTGCTCTTCCGGGCCTGGGTGTTCCCCGACCGGCGTGACGGGGCCCCGGAGCCCTCGACCGTCGTCGCCCACAACCTGTCCCACAACCTGTCCCACAACCTGTCCCGCGATCCGGCTTCGCCGACGTACGGGACAGCCCCCTCGCCCACGTACGCGACGGCTCCCTCGCCGTACGTCACCACCCCTTACTCCCCATCCCAGTTCCGCGCCGGTGACGCCGCGGACCGCACCTGGGGCGACGCCACCACGCAGCTTCAGCCGGTGCGCCCGCACGATCACGATTCGAGGAACGCACGATGACCACGCAGTACGACACGACACCCCAGCAGGGGGTGGGTCCCGACGCGCACACCTGGGGGCCGCCCAGCAGAACAGCGGTCGAGGAAGCTGTGGTTCCCGAGGCTCCTCGCACCCCGACCGCCCCCGACTCCGGCCAGCCCAAGGAGCCCTTCGCGCGCCGCCTGTGGAGGGGCCGACCCGAGGACCACCGCTGGGTGCGTCCGGCCTTCCTCCTCACGCTGCTGGTGATCGGCGGCCTCTACACCTGGAACCTCACGGCCTCCGGATACGCCAACTCCTTCTACTCGGCGGCCGTCCAGGCGGGCAGCCAGTCCTGGAAGGCGTTCTTCTTCGGCTCCCTCGACTCGGCCAACGCCATCACGGTCGACAAGCCCCCGGCCTCGCTGTGGCCGATGGCCCTGTCGGTGCGGGTCTTCGGGCTCAACTCCTTCGCGATCCTGTTCCCGCAGGTACTGATGGCCGTCGCCACGGCGGCTGTGCTGTACGGGGCCGTCCGCCGCCGGTTCAGTGCCGCGGCCGGCTTCCTCACCATGGCGGTCCTCGCGCTCACGCCCGTCGCCGCCCTGATGTTCCGCTTCAACAACCCGGACGCGGCCCTCGCGCTGCTGATGGCCGCCGCGGTCTACTGCACGCAGCGCGCCCTGGAGAAGGCGCGGACGAAGTGGCTGGTGTGGGCCGGTGTCGCGATCGGCCTGGCCTTCCTGGTCAAGACGCTCCAGGCCTTCCTGATCCTGCCGCCTCTCGCTCTGGTGTACGTGTTCTTTGCGCCGGCGAGCTGGAAGAAGCGCGTCGGCCAGGTGCTGCTCGCCGGGCTCGCGATGGTCGTCGCGGGTGGCTGGTGGGTGGCGATCGTCGAGCTGTGGCCGGCGTCGTCCCGCCCCTACATCGGCGGCTCGCAGAACAACTCCTTCCTGGAGCTGACCTTCGGCTACAACGGCCTCGGCCGCATCAACGGCGACGAGACCGGCAGCGTCGGTGGCGGCGGCGGGGGCGGCAACGGCGGCGGCATGTGGGGCGAGACCGGCTGGGACCGGATGTTCAGCTCCAGCATCGGCGGTCAGATCTCCTGGCTGATTCCGGCCGCGCTGATCATGCTCGTGGCGGCTGTGTGGATGACGCGGAAGGCCAAGCGGACGGACACCGCCCGCTCCGCCTTCCTCCTCTGGGGCGGCTCGCTGCTGATCACCATGGTGATCTTCAGCTTCATGCAGGGCATCTTCCACGAGTACTACACGGTTGCCCTCGCGCCCTACGTCGCGCCGCTGATCGGCATGGGCGCGGCCGTCCTCTGGGAGGAGCGCGGCAGGGCCTGGGCGTCGCTGACGCTGGCGGGCGCGATGACGGCGACCGCGGTGTGGGGGTACGTCCTCCTCAACCGTTCCTCCGACTACCTGCCCTGGCTGAAGTGGCTCGTGCTCGTCGGCGGTCTCGTCGCGGCGCTCGGCCTGATCTTCGTCAACAAGCTCGGTCGGCAGCTCACCATGGGTGTCCTCGGGCTGGGCTTCGTCGCCGCGCTGGCCGGTCCGACGGCGTACACGCTCACCACGCTGAACGAGGGCCACACCGGCTCGATCATCACGGCCGGTCCGGCTGTCGCGGGCGGTCGCGGTGGGCCGGGCGGCGGTGGCGGGATGCGCGGCGGGCCCGGCGGTGGCGGCGGCTTCCCGGGCGGCCAGAACCAGCAGGGTCAGCAAGGGCAGCAGGGTCAGCAAGGGCAGCAGGGTCAGGGGCAGCAGAACGGCAACGGTCAGAACGGTCAGATGGGCCAGCCCCCGACCGGCGGCAACGGCGGCGCCTTGCCCGGCGGCGGCCAGAACCAGCAGGGTCAGCAAGGGCAGCAGGGTCAGCAAGGGCAGCAGGGTCAGGGGCAGCAGAACGGCAACGGTCAGAACGGTCAGAT
>NZ_JBEYXP010000008.1:158213-273262 GCF_040704615.1 Streptomyces sp. NPDC046862
GGGCCAGCCCCCGACCGGCGGCAACGGCGGCGCCTTGCCCGGCGGCGGCCAGAACCAGCAGGGTCAGCAGGGTCAGCAGAACCAGCGGGATGGCATGGGTGGCGGCGGCGGTGGCGGTGTGGGCGGCCTGCTCAACGGCGCGTCCGTCAGCTCCGAGGCCAAGGAACTGCTGGAGAAGAACGCGAGTGACTACACCTGGGCCGCCGCGGCCATCGGCGCCCAGAACGCCGCGAGCTACCAGCTCTCCACCGGCGAACCGGTCATGGCGATCGGAGGCTTCAACGGCACCGACCCGTCCCCGACGCTGGCCGAGTTCAAGAAGTACGTGGAGGAAGGCAAGATCCACTACTTCATCTCCAGCGGCACCGGCGGCGGCATGGGCGGCAACAGCAACGGCACCTCCTCGCAGATCAGCTCCTGGGTCCAGGAGAACTTCAAGGAGGTCACGGTGGGCAGCTCCACCTTCTACGACCTGACGCAGCCGACGAGCGGCGACAGCTGACGAGCGGCGACTGACCGTTCGGGTCTCCTCAAGGGCGGTGGCCCGGGGCTTCGTGCCTCGGGTCACCGCCTTTTCGTACGCCTTTTCGTACGCCCTCTCGTACGCACTCTCGTGCCGCCTCTCGTGCCGCTTCTCCGTCCGGCCCGGATACTGCCTTGTACGGTGTATGGGAGTCGTTCTACGGTGTATGGCGACTCATTCCCGTACACCGTAGAAGGGCCTCCCATGACGGCGCCGACGACCGCCGACACCTCACCGACCGTCCCGCAGGGGCACCCCCAACGCTGGCTGATCCTCGGCGTCATCTCGACCGCGCTGCTCACCGTGGTGCTGGACAACACCGTCCTGAACGTCGCCATCCCCTCGCTCACCCGGGAACTGGGCGCGGCCACCTCGGACATCCAGTGGATGATCAACACCTACTCGCTGGTGCAGTCCGGACTGCTGCTCACCCTGGGCAGCGCCGCCGACCGCTACGGCCGCAAGAAGATGCTGGCCGCGGGCCTGACCCTGTTCGGCGTGGGCTCGCTGGTCGCCGGACTGGCCGACTCCACGGCCCAGTTGATCGCGGCGCGGGCCGGCATGGGCATCGGCGGGGCGCTGCTGATGACCACCACCCTGGCCGTGGCGATGCAGATCTTCACGCCCGAGGAACAGCCCAAGGCGATCGGCATCTGGGCCGCGGTCAACGCGCTCGGCTTCGCCAGCGGCCCGCTCCTCGGCGGCTTCATGCTGGACCACTTCTGGTGGGGCGCGATCTTCCTGATCAACCTGCCGATCGCGGCGCTCGCCCTGGTGGCGGTCCTCGTCCTCGTCCCCGAGTCCAAGAACCCGCGGGGCGACCGCCCCGACCTGTTCGGTGCCCTGCTGTCCACGATCGGCATGACCTCCCTGGTGTTCGCGATCATCTCCGGTCCCGAACACGGCTGGACCTCCGGCCGGGTCCTGGTGACGGCGGCCGTCGCGGTCCTGGTGCTGGCGGCGTTCGCGTACTGGGAGAGCCGGATCCCGTACCCCATGCTCGACATGCACTTCTTCAGGGACCGCCGGTTCACGGGAGCCGTCTCCGGAGCGGTCCTGATCACCTTCGGCATGGGCGGCTCGCTCTTCCTCCTCACCCAGCACATGCAGTTCGTCCTCGGATACGGCCCCCTGGAGGCGGGCCTGCGCACGGCCCCGCTCGCCCTGACGATCGTGGCCCTGAACTTCTCCGGCCTGGCGGCGAAGTGGGCGACCAGGCTCGGGCACCCGGCCGCCATCGGCCTTGGCATGACGCTGATGGCCGCCGGCCTGGCGTCCATCGCCACGCTCGCCTCCGGCGGTTACGCCGGGACACTGCTGGGGCTGCTCCTCATCGGCGCGGGCGCGGCGATCGCCAACCCGGCGATGGCGCACGCCATCATGAGCGCGATTCCGCCGGAGAAGGCGGGGATCGGGGCCGGGATCAACGGCACGGTGGCGGAGTTCGGACAGGGGCTCGGCGTCGCGGTGCTGGGTGCCGTACTGAACTCGCGGTTCGCCGCGTTGATTCCGATGGCGGCCAGCTCGTTGCCGGCGGCGCTGGCCTCGGCCTCGTCGACGGAGGAACGGGCGCGGATCACCGATGCGTTTGCCTCCGGGCTGGAGACCAGTCAGTTGGTGGGGGCGGTCGCTGTGTTGCTCGGGGGTGTGGTCGCGGCGATGTTGCTGCGCAGGGCTGAGAGGGTGGGTGCCTGAGAGCTCGGTCGGTGCGGTGCGTGTGTGGCTGCGGGTAGTTCGTGGTTGATCGCGGCCACGCGGCGGAGCCGCAAATTGACACAGCCCCGCGCCCCTTGCGGGGCGCTTAGCATCGTGACCAGCTGTTGAGTGTCGAGGAAGGTGCGCCATGGTGGCAGCCGAGGGGGCGAAGCGTCGTCCTGCGCGGGCCAGCGTATGGCTGGAGGACAGGGCGCGACGCGGCGGGACGGCGCGTGGCGGTCAGCCCTCCGGCCTCGACCGGGACCGGATCGTCGCGGTGGCGGTGGCGCTGCTGGACTCCGAAGGGCTGGCGAAGTTCTCGATGCGGCGGCTGGCCGCGGAGCTGAACGTGACCGCGATGTCCGTGTACTGGTACGTGGACACGAAGGACGATCTGCTGGAGCTGGCCCTGGACGCCGTGTTCGGCGGGATGGGGGCGCCGGCCCGTATCCCGGGCGACGACGAGGAGTCCACGGCGGACTGGCGTGACCTGCTGCGCGAACTCGCCGTGGACTACCGGGCGGTGCTGGTGCGCCACCCGTGGGTGTCACCGCTCGCCGGGGCCTTCCTCAACATCGGGCCGAACTACCTGGAGTTCTCCTACGCCGTTCAGCGCGTGATCCGCAGGACGGGGCTGCCGCTCTCCGAGCAGACGGGGGCGATCTCGGCGGTCTTCCAGTTCGTGTACGGGTTCGGGACGATCGAGGGGCACTTCGTCGAGCGCTGCGCCGCGGCCGGGGTGAGCCGCGACGAGTACCTCAGCGACGCGATGGCCGAGGTGATGCGGGTTCCGGAGATCAGCCACGTCATGGAGGGGTCGAAGGAGATCATGGAGGCCCGTGGGGGCGACACGGTGGCCGAGATGTTCGAACGTGACTTCTCCACCGCCCTGGAGATCGTGATCGGCGGCATCGACGCGAGGGTGACCGCCGTCGGCTGAACGCGCTTCGGGTTCGTACGGGGCCGGGGGTGCGCCGGGAGGTCTCCGCGTGGGCGCGCCCCAGGTTTTTAGGGGCGCGGGGAACTGCGCGACCAGCCACAACGCACCCGCACCCGCACCCGCCCCGCCCCGCCCACGGACAGAACCCGGCAGAACCCGGCAGACGAGACCCGCTACTCCTGCGGAGCAAGCCGCGCAGGAAAGCCCCCCGTGGCCACCGGCCCCCACTTCACGGGCGTGACCCGGATGATCGACTTCCCCTGCTTGACCATGGCCTCCCGGTACTCGTCCCAGTCCGGGTGCTCGCCGGAGATGTTGCGGAAGTACTCGACGAGGGGCTCGACCGAGTCGGGGGAGTCGATGACCTCGGCGGTGCCGTCGATCTGGACCCAGGGGCCGTTCCAGTCGTCGCTGAGGACGATCAGGCTGACCTGGGGGTCGCGCTTGGCGTTGCGGGTCTTGGCGCGCTCGGGGTAGGTCGAGACCACGATGCGGCCCGAGTCGTCGACGCCGCAGGTCAGGGGCGAACCCTGGGGGCTGCCGTCGGTGCGGCGGGTGAGCAGGATCGCGCGGTGGCGCGGGCGTACGAAGTCCAGCAACTCGTCGATGCCGACGGAGGTGTTCGTCGCGATGTTCGGTGCCATGGTCGCAGCCTAGGCCCTGTGCGCGGGACGAGCCTGACCCTGTCGTTCCTACGCCTGCGCCCGTCCTACGCCTACGCCCGTCCTACATCTGCGCCCGTCCTACATCTGCGGCAGTGTCTCGCCCTGGACCGCCTGGATGTCCAGTTCCACCTTGAGGGTCGTGCCGATCGCGGCGATCCCGGCCTGGAGCACCTGGTTGTAGTTCATCGCGAAGTCCTCGCGGTGGAGCTGCGTCGTGGCGTGGAAGGCGGCTCGTATGCCACCCCAGGCGTCCTTGCCGGTGCCCAGGTAGGTGAGGGTGAGGTCGACGGGGCGTGCGACGCCGTGCATCGTGAGCTCGCCGTGCAGCGTCCACTGGTCGGGGCCGGCCGCCGGGGTGAGGCCGGTCGAGTGGTACGTGATCGTCGGGTGCGCCGTGACGTCCAGGAAGTCCGGGGAGCGGAGGTGGTCGTCCCGCATGCCGTTGCCCGTGTCGATGGAGTCGGCGGTGATGACGGCCTCCACACGGGACTTGGCCACGTCGTCGGGGGCCACCTCGATCCGGCCGGAGAAGTCCGTGAAGCGGCCGTGGATGGTGGAGATGCCCAGGTGCCGGGTGACCGCGGTGACCGAGGAGTGGGCCGGGTCGATGGTCCAGGGGCCGGGCGGGGGCAGCTCGGTGCCGCCCTGGCGGGTCAGGGTCACGGTGCCGATCTCCGCGCGACCGCTCGCCGTGACGATGGCCGTGGAGGCGGTGGGCGCGTAGCCGACGGCCGTGATGATCGCGGTGTACGCGCCGGGCGCGAGGGCGGTGGTGTCGTGCACCGTGCCCTCCTCGTCGGCCGACGCCCGCAGCACCTGCGCGCCGGTCATGTCGATCAGCGTGACGACCGCGTGTGACACGGCCCAACCGTCACGGGTGAGGATCTTCGCGGTCAGTCCCATCGTGGGTGACTCCTTTCATGGGGCCGGCCCGCGGGGCGCGCGTCCGCTCTGCGCGTGCTCCACGGGCCGGGGTTCGGGTGACTTCGCTTGTCGGGTGGACTACTCGCCCGGGTGGGCCAGTTCGATGTCGTGGCCGTCGACTCCCGGGCCGGTGACCGTGAGGGCGGTGGCCACCGGCGGGTAGCCCGTCGCGATGACGGTGTACTCGCCGCCGTCCAGGTCGGTGAAGGCGTACGCCCCGTCCGAGCCGGTCGTGGCCGTGCCGGCGACGTTGCCCGCGGCGTCGACCAGGGTGACGCGGGCGTCGGTCAGGGGGCCGCCGGAGGCCCGTACGACACCCTGGAGGCGGGCGCCGGAGCGCAGGTCGACCTCGACCCTGGTGACGCCGGTGCCGCCGATGTCGACGGGGAGGGCACGGGGGCGGTGGCCCGCCGCGTTCACGGCGACCGTCACCGTGCCGGGCACCAGGTCGGCGAAGGTGAACTCGCCCTGCTCACCGGTGGTGCCGGTGGCCAGCACGTCTCCGCGCACGTCCGTGACGACGACCATCGCGTCCTTGACCGGCAGGGCCGATCCGGCGTCGCGGACCATGCCGCTCAGCCCGCTGGTGCCGCTGAGCAGGATGTCGTACGAGACCGGCTCGCCGTCCACCACGATCGTGGACGCCTGGGGCTGGAAGCCGTCGGCGGCGGCGATCAGGACGTAACTGCCCGAGCCGGGCGCGTCCAGGGCGTAGGCCCCGTCGGCCTGGGCGATCGCGCGGCCCAGCTGACGTCCCCCGAGGGAGATCAGCGTGACGGAGGCCTGCGGCACCGGCGTGCTCTCGGCGCCGCGGACGTGGCCGTGGATCGGGGTGCCGCCGGAGGAGGGGCGCTCGTCGGTGGCCACCATGGCGACCGCGGCGAGCCTCTGGGTGCCGTCGGGAACGGCCTCCGCCCGGGCGGTCGTGGTCGTACCGGCCGGCACCTGCTCCTCGGCAGGGGCGGCGGCCTCGGCCACCGGCGGGAACTCCTCGGCGCCGGCCGGCTCGGCGGACGCGACCTTGGTCTTCAGCGGGACCTCCTTGATGAAGAAGGACACCAGGAGGGCCAGCAGCGCCAGGGGCGCGGCGTAGAGGAAGACGTCCGCGACGCCATGGCCGTAGGCGCTCTCCACGACGGTGCGCACCGGTGCGGGAAGCGCGGCAAGGTCGGGGATGCCCCCTCCGCCCGTACCGGCGTGGCCGAGGGCGGAGCCCTGGGCGCCGAGACCGGCGAGGCCGTCCTTGACGTAGTCGGTGATCCGGTTCGCGAGGACCGCGCCGAGCGCCGAGACGCCCATGGCACCGCCGAGGGACCGGAAGAAGGTCACCGTGGAGCTGGCGGCACCCAGGTCGGTGGGGGACACCTGGTTCTGCGTGCAGAGCACCAGGTTCTGCATCATCATGCCGACGCCGAGGCCCAGCAGGGCCATGAAGATCGCGATGTGCCAGTACTCGGTGTCGTACCGGATCGTGCCCAGCAGTCCGAGACCCGCGGTCACCAGCACGCCACCGCCGAGCAGCCACGCCTTCCAGCGCCCGGTCCGGGTGATGACCTGACCGGAGACGGTGGAGGAGACGAACAGACCGGCGATCATCGGGATGGTCATGACGCCGGACATCGTGGGCGACTTGTCCCGGGCCAGCTGGAAGTACTGGCTGAAGAACACGGTGCCCGCGAACATCGCGACACCCACGAACAGTGAGGCCAGCGAGGCCAGCGTGATGGTGCGGTTGCGGAACAGCCGCAGCGGGATGATCGGCTCGCTCGCCTTGGCCTCGACGAGGACGAAGATCAGCAGCAGCGCCAGCGTGCCGCCGACCATCGCGTACGTCTGCCAGGACACCCAGTCGTACTTGTCGCCGGCGAAGGTCACCCAGATCAGCAGCAGGCAGACCGCCGCGGTGATGAAGAGGGCGCCCGCCCAGTCCACCTTGACCTGCCGCTTGACGACCGGGAGGTGCAGGGTCTTCTGCAGCACGATCAGGGCGATCACGGCGAAGGGCACGCCGACGTAGAAGCACCAGCGCCAGCCCAGCCAGCTGGTGTCGGTGATGACACCGCCGATCAGCGGGCCGCCGACCATCGCGGTGGCGAAGGTGGCGCCGAGGTAGCCGTTGTAGCGGCCGCGCTCACGCGGGGAGATCATCGCGGCGAGGATGATCTGGGCCAGCGCGGACAGACCGCCCATGCCGATGCCCTGGACCGCGCGGAACCCGATCAGCATGCCGGGGTTCTGCGACAGGCCGGCCGCCGCCGAGCCCAGCACGAAGATGATCAGTGCGACCTGGATCAGCAGCTTCTTGGAGAACAGGTCGGCGAGCTTGCCCCACAGCGGGGTGGACGCGGTCATCGTCAGCAGGGACGCGGTCACGACCCAGGTGTAGGCGCTCTGGCCGCCGCCGAGGTCGCCGATGATCCGGGGCAGGGCGTTGGACACGATCGTCGACGACAGGATCGCGACGAACATGCCGAGCAGCAGCCCGGTCAGCGCTTCCATGATCTGCCGGTGCGACATCGGGGCGCCGCCGGGGGCGGCACCCCCGTGCTTGGCATGGGCCCGCACACCGGCTGGTGTGGTCGTTGCCATGGACTTCCTTCTCTTCGTTGCTGTTTATGCGGGTGTACGGGGGGTGTTACCTGAGGTGTTGCTTGTGGTGTTGCGGGGGGTGACTTCGGTGGAGATCTCTTCTGCAACGGGTGCGACGGGCGCGGTAACGGGTGCGGCGGGCGCGGTAACGGGTGCGGCGGGCGCGGCAACGGGTGCGGTGTGCGTGATCCGCGGGCCCGTCCGGCAGTCGCCGAAGCTTTCGCGCAGCCGGTTCAGGAGCTGGATCAGCTGACCGACCTCGTCGTCGGACCAGTCGCCCAGCCGGTCGGCCAGCAACTGGGTCGTGGCTCGGTAGAGCTCGTCGAGCCGGGCCCGCCCCTCGGGGGTCAGGCGCAGGATGCGCGAGCGCTTGTCCGCCGGGTCGGGCAGCCGTTCGATCCATCCGCGTCCGGCGACGTGGGCGACATGGCGGCTGGTCACCGACATGTCCACGGCGAGCAGCTCCGCGAGCCTGCTCATCCGCATGTCGCCGTGGCGCCCGAGCAGCGTCAGCACGCCCGCCGATCCGCCCGGGCAGTCCGGCGGCATGATGCGCTCCATGTCCCGCTTGACGACCCCGACGGCACTGAGCGAACGCGCCAGCTCCTCGTACTGCGCCTTCTCGGCCATCGCGCCTTGCCTCCCACCTTTGTTGCTTAAGGCAACCGTAATATTGATTGGTTGCTGCAGGCAAATGGATGTGGGGGTCCGAGGGCTAAAAGCTTGGCAAAGACAAGTATTGGCGAGCGTAAATGTGCAGGTCTCACGGGAGGTGTCGGGTGTGGACCGGACGGCCCACTTCCGGCGTTACCGCACCCAACAGGACAGCGCACCCGCACTTGGGCGGCTCCCCCGCATTCGCTAGGGTCCTGGGCCATGGCTAACACCCAGGGCCCCCAGGGCAACCACGACCCTGCCGGCAACACCCAGATGTTCCGCGCCTTCGTCGACGAGCCCCAGGGCCGTCAGCAGGCGGCCCCGTCCTCCGGCCCCCGTGTCGGCGTGATCGTCGGCGTCATCGTGGCCGTGGCGGTCGTCGTCGCCGTCGCCTGGCTCGCGCTGAAGTAGTCACGCGGCGGCTTGCGTCGGGCGCGGTCACTTCGGTCGTTCACTTCCACTTGACCGAGACGTCCTGTGTCTCGATGTGCATGCCCAGGGGTACCCGCCACTCCTCGACGCACACCGTCCAGGTCTTCTCGCGGCTGCTCCCGACGGCGATGGGTGCGGGGAGTTTCCTCGTGGACTCCACGGTCGCCCAGTCGATGCCGAGAGCATCGATGACATGCGTACCGAGGGTGACCTTGCCTGAACGCACCGTGGCGCCACCGGTGTTGCGGAACTCGACGGTGACCTTCTCGCACCAGCGCTTGTCGGTGGGTTTCCGCCCGGGCTCGCTCGCGCTCAGGCCCGCGGGGCCCGTGGGAGACGGTGTCGCCGTGGCGCCGCCGGCCGGTGGGCCGGAGGCGGGCGGTGGCGTGGATGCGGGGGGCCCGTCCGTCGTCGTACGACCGGAGCCGGAGCCGGAGCCGGAGCCTTGCGCCGCGGAGCCGGAGTCCGAGTCGGAGCCGTCCGGAGTGCCGGGGAGGGCCGGTTGAGCGCCCGGGCCGTTCGCCGTGCCCGAAGTGCCCTTCTCCTCGCGAGAGCCGGGCGAGCCGGGAGAGCCGGACGAGTCGGGGCGCCCGGAGTCCGCCGGTGGTCGCTCGCCCTCCAGAGGTACGAAGGCCACGTCCCCCGTCGGTCCCACGGTCGGCCGGGGAGAACCGGCTCCCGAGCCCACGGCCACGTAGCCGTCGCCGTCGGCACTCCCGCAGGACGCCAGCGCCCCGCCCAGACACACGAGTGCCGCCGAGGCACCGGCCACGGCGCCCCGACGGCCACGTATCCATGTCGCGTGAGGCATCGCGCCAGTGTGACTGACGGGGCGTCAGTTAGGAACCCCGTCGACAACGGCCGGCACGCTCGCCCAGCGGTAGATCGGCCAGTTGGCCAATCGGCCAGTCGGCCAATCGGCCAGTTGGCCAATCGGTCAGTCGGAGATCAGCCCGTCCCGCAGCTGGGCCAGCGTGCGGGTGAGGAGACGGGAGACGTGCATCTGGGAGATGCCGACCTCCTCGCCGATCTGCGACTGCGTCATGTTCGCGAAGAAGCGGAGCATGATGATGCGGCGCTCGCGGGGTGGCAGCTTGGCGAGCAGGGGCTTGAGGGACTCGCGGTACTCGACGCCCTCCAGCGCGGTGTCCTCGTAGCCGAGGCGGTCCGCGAGGGAGCCCTCGCCGCCGTCGTCCTCGGGGGCCGGGGAGTCGAGCGAGGACGCCGTGTACGCGTTGCCCACGGCGAGGCCGTCGACCACGTCCTCCTCGGAGACGCCCAGCACGGCCGCGAGTTCGGTGACCGTCGGGGAGCGGTCGAGCTTCTGGGAGAGCTCGTCGCTCGCCTTGGTCAGGGCCAGGCGCAGCTCCTGGAGGCGGCGCGGGACCCGGACCGACCACGAGGTGTCGCGGAAGAACCGCTTGATCTCGCCCACGACCGTCGGCATCGCGAACGTCGGGAACTCCACGCCCCGTTCGCAGTCGAAGCGGTCGATCGCCTTGATCAGGCCGATCGTGCCGACCTGGACGATGTCCTCCATCGGTTCGTTGCGCGACCGGAAGCGGGCGGCGGCGTAACGCACCAGCGGGAGGTTGAGCTCGATGAGGGTGTCGCGGACGTAGGCGCGCTCGGGGCTGTTCTCGTCCAGTGCGGCCAGCCGCAGGAACAGGGAGCGGGACAGGGTGCGGGTGTCGATGGACTCCGAGGCCGGCGCGGCCGGGACATCAGCAGCCGTGAGGACCGGGGGACCGGGAAGGTCCTGCGGGTCCTGAAGGTCCTGAGGGGCCTGGAGAGCGTCGGGCGCGGACTCGATCTTGTCGAGCGTGAGCACCTTCGAGCTGCCCTGGTCTGCGGACATGCCACCCCCTTTGGGTCGCGGACGGAACGCGGCGGACGCTCCGTCATAGGGAACGCAGCCTCCACCTGAATACCGGCTGCGAGGCTGCGGCAAACGCGCTTCCCGCAGAATGTCACATGTCGGCAACACGCTGTAGTGACATGTCGACATAACCAGGGTGTATCTGCCCTGGTTGATGATGGTCTGAGGGGGTTTCGGAGCACATCTGTCGGAAAGTGGGCCGATGTGTGATTCGCTCGCGGCGGTGACGACCCGGCCTTACTTTCGGTTACCCGTGATGGCCTGGGACCATGTCGGAGCCGGCGTTTCTGTGCGCCCCGCCTGCCTTTGTGCGCCCCGCGTGCCCCGCCTGCCACCTCCGACTTTCGCAGGTCATCCCGGATGCTGGACACCGTCGCGGCGTGCGTCAGGCCTCGATCCGGTTCGCCGACCGGAGCCGGGCGAAGCTACGGGCGAGTAGCCGTGAGACGTGCATCTGGGAGACGCCGAGTTCGGCGCTGATCTGTGACTGGGTCAGATTGCTGTAGTAGCGCAGGAGAAGGATGCGCTGCTCCCGTTCGGGCAGTTGGACGAGCAGGTGCCGTACGAGATCGCGGTGTTCGACGCCGTCGAGCGCCGGGTCCTCGTAACCGAGCCGGTCGAGCAGGCCCGGCAGTCCGTCGCCCTCCTGGGCGGCCTCCAGTGAGGTCGCGTGGTACGAGCGTCCGGCCTCGATGCAGGAGAGGACCTCCTCCTCGGTGATGCGCAGCCGCTCGGCGATCTCGGCGGTCGTCGGAGTGCGCCCGAAGGAGGTGGTGAGGTCCTCGGTCGCGCTGTTGACCTGCACCCACAGCTCGTGCAGGCGGCGCGGGACGTGGACCGTGCGGACGTTGTCGCGGAAGTAGCGCTTGATCTCGCCGATCACGGTCGGCATGGCGAAGGTGGGGAACTGCACGCCCCGGTCCGGGTCGAACCGGTCGATGGCGTTGATCAGCCCGATCGTGCCGACCTGGACCACGTCCTCCATGGGTTCGTTGCGGCTGCGGAAGCGGGTGGCGGCGTAGCGGACGAGGGGGAGGTTCGCCTCGATGAGGGCACAGCGCACGCGGTCGTGGTCGGGGGTGCCGGGTTCCAGGTCCTTGAGCTCGGCGAAGAGCACCTGGGTGAGGGCGCGGGTGTCGGCGCCCCGGCTGCGCTGGGGCGCGGGCTCCGGGGGTGGTTCGGCCGGCTGCTCGGGAGGCTTGGCGGGCTGCTCGGGAGGCTTGGCCGGTGGCCCGGAGGACTGGGATGGCCCGGACGGCTCGGTCGGCGGCCCCGGGGGCTCGCCCTGGGTGCGGGACGGTTCGTCTGTCGACCTGGGCGGCGCTTGAGGCGCAGTACTGGCCGGCACGGTCAACTCCACCTCCGACGCCACCTCGTGATCTGTCGACGAATCCGTCAAAACCGGTCATAGCATCACAAGTAATGCGCGTTGCGATCAAGCACCGCATATCGCCGTGTTGAGGATGCGCGGGGACGAGGGACGGCGGGTTGGGCCGTACGACGCAGCAGAGCCCTCCACCACTTCGGTGAAGGGCTCCGGCGGAGGCTCCGGCCGAGGCTCCGGCGGAGACGCTGGCGGACGCGCCGGCGGAGGCGCCGGCTGAGGGCTCTGGTGGGGTGGGGCGGCGGCTCAGAATTCGTAGTCGGCGACCACCCAGGTGGCGAACTCGCGCCACAGCGCGACGCCCTCCTGGTGTGCCGGGTGCTCCAGGTACCGCTTCAGCGAGTCGGCGTCGTCGACCGCCGAGTTGATCGCGAAGTCGTACGCGATGGGCCGCTCGGAGATGTTCCAGCCCAGCTCCCAGAAGCGCAGCTCCTCGATCAGCCCGCCGAGGGCGCGGAAGGCCTCGACGCCGGCCACGACACGGGGGTCGTCGCGCTCGACGCCGTCGTTGAGCTTGAAGAGGACCAGGTGGCGGATCATGAATGCTCCCGGGGGATTACGGGTCGGTCACTTGCCCCCGTTGGCGATCCACGTCATGAAGTCGCCGATGGCCTGGGCGGCGTTCGAGATGCCCTCGAACCCTATCTGGACGTACTCGGCGGCCTTGGCCGGGTCGGTGATGATCACGTAGAGCACGAAGACCACAGCCACGTAGACCGCGACCTTCTTTCCCTGCATTGCCACGAGGCCTCCCCCGTCTCTTGCGCCCCATGGGCCTCCGACAGACGGCGGTGAGTGTATCCCGCGCATGTGTTCGCGGGAATTGTGCCGATCGTGATGCTCACGAGGTCCACGCACGAAGGGCCCCGTCTCTCGACGGGGCCCTTCATCAGCGGTAGCGGAGGGATTTGAACCCTCGGTGACTTGCGCCACACTCGCTTTCGAGGCGAGCTCCTTCGGCCGCTCGGACACGCTACCGAGGGAGACATTACCCCAACGTGGGCCGTGGTTTGAAATCGGTATTGGTGGGCCCGGGTTCCCGCTCGGCGCCGGGGTGCCGGGCGGGTCTCAGCGGGTGCGGAAGAAGTCGGTGAGGAGCTGGGCGCACTCGGCGGCGAGCACGCCTTCGATCACCTCGGGGCGGTGGTTGAGGCGCCGGTCGCGTACGACGTCCCAGAGGGAGCCCGCCGCGCCGGCCTTCTCGTCGCGGGCGCCGTAGACGACCCGGTCGACCCGGGACTGCACGAGGGCGCCCGCGCACATCGTGCAGGGTTCGAGGGTGACGACCAGCGTGCAGCCGGTGAGCCGCCACTCTCCCAGCCGCGCGGCCGCCCGGCGGATGGCCAGCACCTCGGCGTGGGCCGTCGGATCGCCGGTCGCCTCGCGTTCGTTGTGCCCCGTGGCCAGCACGGTCGTGCCGTCCGGGGCCAGTACGACGGCGCCGACCGGGACGTCTCCGCCCGCGGTCGCGCGCTCCGCCTCGTCCAGGGCGAGCCGCATCGCGGCCCGCCAGCGGTCGCGTATCGGGTCCGGGGCGGCCGGGTCCGGGGTGACCTGGTCCGGGGCCGGGGCGACCGCTGTCTCCTCCGCTTCGGGGGTCCGGTGTGCCGGCCAGCGGCTCAGCGGACCGTCTCCAGGACCTCCGAGGCGCCCAGGGCCTCGGCGATCGCGTTCAGCGCGTCGTCGGCGTCGAGGGAGCGCAGCTCCTTCTCGCCGACGCCCAGGTCGTCGAGGACCTCGCTGTCCCCGACGGGACCGTGCGGCACGGCGGCATCGGCGGCCGGGCCGTCGTCATCGTCGTCGTCGTTCTCGGGCTCGCCGTCCTCGGTGCCATCGAGGTCGAGGGAGTCCAGGTCGGCGGCGTCGTCGCCGGGCTCCCTTCCGAGCAGTTCGTCCGTGAGCAGGATCTCGCCGTACGAGCTGCGGGCGGCTGCGGCGGCGTCCGAGACGTAGATCCGAGGGTCGTCCTCGCCGTCGACGCGGACGACGCCGAACCAGGCGTCCTCCTGCTCGATGAGCACCAGCACCGTGTCGTCCTCGGGAGAGGCTTCACGGGCCAGGTCGGCGAGATCCGACAGCGTTTCCACATCGTCGAGCTCTGTGTCGCTCGCTTCCCACCCGTCTTCGGTGCGCGCGAGCAGTGCGGCGAAGTACACCGTGACTCTCCCACTGGTCATAGGCGTGCCGGTTGGGGGTCCCCCCGGCGGAGGTTGCGGGCGGGGAGTGCGTGCTCCGAGCCCCACCCACTCGGAATCGTGGCAGAAACAGAGCGCTCAGGGGACGTCTTCGGCCCGCTGTGTCCCCCACTATTGATCGCGCGTCGCTGATCGCTCGATCTCTTGAGGGACGCGGAAGCCTGTGCTCACCGGCTTGGAGGCCTGTGCTCACGGGCCTGGAGGCCTGTGCTCACGGGCCTGGAGAAGGGTGCACCTGGGCGCTTGTCGCTGCCGTGGTGATCGTACGCGGCTCCGGGCACCGGGGCCGCACACGCTCGGATCCGGATGCGGCTGTGTGGTCTGGCGGGTACGGCGTGTTGCTACAAGCGGAACGTGCGCATACGCATGGCGTGGCGCAGGCGGGCCACCTTGGCGCGGCGGGGCTGGACACGGTCGCGCAGCTCCCGGGCCTCCGCACGCTCCCGCAGGAACCGGGCCCGGCGCCTCCTGCGCTCGGCCTCGGTCTCCCGCTGCTCCTGCCACCCCTCGTCCACGTCCGGCATAGACACACCACCCCAGTTACGTTCTTCCCACATTCCCCCGGATGGGCGGTTTGATGCGGACAGTGGGGAGAGCTTCACGGCCCGCCCTTGCCGAGCGCGACGGTCAGGGGCGGCGAAGGCCCGGATACCCTGAGGACATGCGTCTCCACGTCGTCGACCACCCCCTGGTCGCCCACAAGCTCACCACGCTGCGCGACCAGCGCACCGACTCCGCGACCTTCCGTCGGCTGGCCGACGAACTGGTCACCCTCCTCGCCTACGAGGCCACCCGCGACGTGCGCACCGAGGCGGTCGACATCGTGACCCCGGTCGCGCCCACCACCGGGGTGAAGCTCTCGCACCCGCGCCCGCTGGTGGTGCCCATCCTGCGTGCCGGTCTCGGCATGCTGGACGGCATGGTGCGCCTGCTGCCGACCGCCGAGGTGGGCTTCCTGGGCATGATCCGCAACGAGGAGACGCTCCAGGCCTCCACGTACGCCTCGCGCATGCCCGAGGACCTCTCCGGGCGCCAGGTGTACGTGCTCGACCCGATGCTCGCCACGGGCGGCACGCTGGTCGCGGCGATACAGGAACTGATCAAGCGCGGCGCCGACGACGTGACCGCGGTGGTGCTCCTCGCGGCCCCCGAGGGCGTCGAGATCATGGAGCGCGAGCTGGCGGGCACTCCGGTCACGGTCGTGACGGCGTCCGTCGACGAGCGGCTCAACGAGCACGGGTACATCGTGCCGGGGCTCGGGGACGCGGGGGACCGGCTGTACGGGGCGGCTGAGTAGGCGGCGGTTCGCGTCGGCTTCTCGGAGGCTTCCGGGCGGGTTCGCGTCGGCGTCCCGGCGGCGTCTCGGCAGCGTCTCTGCGGCTTGCCGGGTGACGTTCCGGGTGGCTTCTCCCGGTCGCTCCTCAGCAGCCCTTCCGGGCCGGGGTGGGCGTCGGGGACGGCTTGGCCAGGGCGGTCAGTGCCTTCGCGGCGTCCGCCGTCGGCAGCAGCGACTTGAAGCCGTCGCCGATGATGAGATCCACCTCGGTGGCCTTCGTGCGGGCGTCCGTCTTCAGTTCGGCGCCCTGGAGCTGGGTGCGCAGTACGGGCAGCGCCGATCCGGTGGCGGTCTTGGCGCCCAGCAGCACTGCGGCGCCGTCGACCTTCTTGTCGTACTCCTTGGTCGCGTTGCCCACGTCGCCGATGCGGAAGCCGCGCTTCTTGAGCTCCTCGGCGGTCTCCTTGGCGAGGCCACTGCGCGGTGTGGCGTTCAGGACGTTCACCGTGATCCGGTCCGGCCGGGGCAGGGTGGACTTCGCGGGGGCCGTGGGGGACGGGCTCGCCTTGGTCCGCGTCTTCGTCTTCGTCTCCGTCGGGCAGTCGGCCTTCGCACCGGCCGCGGAGGTCTTGTCGCCACCCGTGAAGACGTCGATGAGCTGCGTGGTCCCCCAGCCGATCAGTCCGACCGCGGCCATGGACGCGACGACCGTGAGAACGAGCCTGCGGCGCTTCCGAGGGCGGCGCATGCGCGGGAACTTGTCCCCCGTGATCCGGTATTGGCCGCCCATGCCGGGAGGAGTCAGCATGCTCATGGGCGCAGCGTAGTGCGCCTGGGCGGCGATTCCTACTAGATGATCATTACCCGGGGGCCGGTCCAACCCGAAAGGGCCAACCGAGGGTGGTGGCGGACGGTGTCGGCCGGGTGCGCTCCCGCCGAGTGTGGTCCGCTCGGGTGTCGCTCGGTCGGGTGCGGCCCGGTCGGGTGCGGCCTGGTGGGGGTCAGTCGTCGAGCTCGAGGACCCGGGCGTGCAGGACCTGGCGCTGCTGGAGGGCCGCGCGGACGGCGCGGTGGAGGCCGTCCTCCAGGTACAGATCGCCCTGCCACTTCACGACGTGCGCGAAGAGGTCGCCGTAGAACGTGGAGTCCTCGGCCAGCAGTGTTTCCAGGTCGAGCTGGCCCTTGGTCGTCACGAGCTGATCGAGGCGGACCGGGCGCGGCGCGACGTCCGCCCACTGCCGGGTGCTTTCCCGGCCGTGGTCGGGGTACGGCCGGCCGTTTCCGATGCGCTTGAAGATCACACGGAAAGCCTACCGGCCCAGACGTTCCGGGCGCAGCCATGGCGGCGGAGTGTGGCGCCGGAAAAGACGTGATCAACCTGGGCGAAGTGTGTGAATTCTCCAAGGTGGTGTGTCGTTTCCGGGGTCGGCGGCACCGTTAACGGAGGGCTGACGCGAGGGGCAGAGCGGGTGACACGGGGGTGCGGGAGCGGTCCGGTGTGGGCGCGGGTGCGGGTCCGGTGTGGGTGCGGGCGCGTTGTGGCTTGGGCGCCTACGCGTCTGTTCGCGGGTCGGGGGTGCGCGGTCAGCGGTGCGTTGTGGTGCCGGGGGCGCGGTGGTGCTTTTGAGGGGCGCGGGGCTGTGTCGACCCCACGGGTCGCGGCGCCGGCGTCTCGGGGCCGTGACCCGTGGGGTCCGGTTACCTGCCGGAGGCCTTCGCCGCCGCCTTCATCTGTTGCTTGTGCGCCCGGACCTTCGCCAGGGACTCCGGACCGGTGATGTCGGCGACCGAACGGAAGGAGTCGGCTTCGCCGTACGCGCCCGCGGCCTCGCGCCAGCCCTCGGGCCGTACGCCGAGTTGCTTGCCCAGCAGGGCGAGGAAGATCTGGGCCTTCTGGGCGCCGAAGCCGGGGAGGTCACGCAGGCGCTTGAGGAGCTCGCGGCCCGTGGCGACCCCGTCCCACACCGCGCTCGCGTCCCCGCCGTAGTGCTCCACGAGGTACTGGCACAGCTGCTGGATCCGCTTGGCCATGGAGCCCGGATAACGGTGCACCGCCGGCTTCTGCGAGAGCAGGGCGGCGAAGGCCTCCGGGGCGTGCACGGCGATTTCATGCGCGTCGAGGTCGTCCGCGCCGAGCCGCTGGGCGATGGTGGCCGGACCCTTGAACGCCCACTCCATCGGGACCTGCTGGTCGAGCAGCATGCCGACGAGCGCGGCGAGCGGACTGCGTCCGAGGAGCTCGTCGGCCTCGGGGTCCTGGGCGAGGTGCAGCGTGACGTTCATGCCTCGATCATCGCCCGCGACGCCGGTGATCGCCCGGTGGGGTTGTGAACTGCTGGCGGTTAACTGCGTACAGGTGTGTTCTGGCGCGCATGTGTGGGTGTCCGGGCTGCGGCACGTGCGCCTGCGCGGGCGGGAACGAAAGTTCTTCTGTCGAATGTGTGACCTTTGCCGGTGGTGGTCGTTGAGCGTGATGAGGGGTTTTTCGGTCGGCGTGGGGGAGGGGGTGTTGGGGGATGGGTGGGCTGCGGGAGTTGGCGGCGCCGTTCGTCGCCCTGGGCCCGTCCGGTGTGGCGGTCCGTGGTCGGCTCAAGCACCTGACGGTGGAGGATGAGAGGGTTCTTCGTCTGGTCGGTGACCATCTGGGCGGGCTCGCTTCCCGGGATCTGAAGGCGCGGTGCGCGGCCGGGCTGGACCACGACAGCGAGCAGTGGGCGCAACGCAAGCGGGCACTGACAAACGAGTCCTCCTCCCGGTGGGCCGGGTCGATCACCAAGGCCACCCACGATCAGTGGGCGCTGGCCAGGCGCGGACAGCTCGCGCACATCCAGAACCTGCAAGCGGGGGTGCGTACGATCGCGCACCGGCTGTCGCTGCCGGTCGGGGAGAAGGGCTCCAAGCGGGCTCCGGGCGGCTACCGCAGCAGGCAGGAGTGGCATGCCAAGTCGCGCCGTCTGCACGTGCTCGAAGACCGGCTCCAGGCGGCACGTGCCGATGGGGAGGCCGGAGTCGTGCGTGTGGTGCGGGGCGGGAAGCGGCTGCTAAACGCCCGCCACCACCTGGACGCCGCCGGGCTCACCGAGGAGGGGTGGCGCGCGCGGTGGGAGGCCGGGCGCCGGTTCCTTGAGGCCGACGGCGAGTCCGGGAAGCGGTTCGGCAACGAAACCATCCGCGTCACCTGCGACGGCGAGGTCTCCCTCAAACTCCCCGCCCCTTTGGCGTATCTGGCGAACGCCCCGCACGGCCGGTATGTGCTCGCCTGTCGGGTGGCGTTCGCGCACCGGGGTGAGCAGTGGGCCGACCGTGTCACCGCGAACCGGGCCGTCGCCTACCGCATCCACGAAGACACCACACAAGGGCGCTGGTACCTCACCGCATCCTGGACGATCCCCGCGGTGAAGACCGTGCCCCTGGCCGCGGCCCGCGCGAGGGGCATGGTCGGTGTCGACACCAACGCCGACCACCTGGCCGCCTGGCGCCTGGACGTCCACGGCAACCCCGTCGGCCAACCACTCCGCTTCGCCTACGACCTGTCCGGCACCGCCGCCCACCGCGACGCCCAGATCCGGCACGCCCTGATCCGCCTGCTGCACTGGGCCAGGCGCCATCACCTCGCGATCGCGATCGAAGACCTCGACTTCCAGGCGGAGAAGACCCGCGAGAAACACGGCCGCCGCAAACGCTTCCGCAAGCTGATCTCCGGCATGCCCGTAGCCAGATTGCGGGCCCGGCTCGTGAGCATGGCGGCGGAACTCGGCATCACCATCGTCGTCGTCGACCCGGCCTACACCAGCTGCTGGGGCGCCCAGCACTGGCAGAAACCCCTCACTAGCAAGACCAGGAAGACCACCCGCCACGACGCGGCAGCCGTGGCGATCGGCAGGCGCGCCCTGGGACACCCGATCCGGCGTCGGACGGCACCGCCCCCTGCTCACCGGAGTGATGAGCAGGGGCATCGGACCGTCCAGGCCCGACCAGGCGTCCCGGGGCGTGAGGAACCCCGCCCCCGCATCCCCGGACCACGGACACGATCCGTGCGCGCCGGTTGCGGTGGGAAAGCGGGAGACCAGGACGCCCAACACCGTTCGTGGCGTCCGGCTGAGCATGAATCCTGGCAACAGGACTCACTACCGCTCAGTCTTTAGGAACGGTACGCATGTCTGCGAAATGTCCCCGGGCGGAAAGGGGCGTGGTCCTGCCGGAGATCGGCCTGCCGGAGGTGTACCGGTCGTACAAGCGGGCGCAACTCGCCTTTCTGAGGAGGGAGAAGTCCTTCGGAGCGGGGATGTGACCGCCGGTCAGTAACCTGGGCCGGGTGACTCCCGAAGACCTCGTCGCGCACTACGGGCTGGAGCCCATCCCCCGCGAAGGCGGCCGGTTCCGCCGTACGTGGGAGGGGCCCGAGCGGTCCGACGGCCGGCCCGAGGGCACCGCCATCGTCGCCCTGCTCACCGCCGAGCCGGGCGACTACTCGGCGCTGCACCGGCTGCCCTCCGACGAGGTCTGGCACTTCTACCTCGGCGACCCGCTGGAGGTCCTGCTCCTCGCACCGGACGGCTCGTCCCGTACGGTCCTGCTCGGACCGGACGTCGTCGGCGGCCAGTGGGTGCAGTACACGATGCCCGCCGGGACCTGGATGGGAGCGCGGGTCCGCGCGGGCGGTGCCTGGTCGCTCTTCGGCTGCACCATGGCGCCGGGCTTCACGTACGAGGGGTACGAGCACGGGGACGCCGGCGAACTGGCGGTGCGGTACCCGGCTCAGGCGGCCCTGATCGCCGAGTTGGGGCGGCCTTGAGCGGCGGCGGGCTGTTGGCCGGGCAGGTCGCGCTGGTGACCGGCGCCGGGGGTGGGATCGGCCGGGGGATCGCGCAGCGGTTCGCGGACGAGGGGGCGGCCGTCGCGCTGCACCACCGGACGCGGGGCGTGGACGACCTGGTCGAGCGGGTACGAGGGGCCGGTGGGCGCGCGATCGCCCTGCGGGCCGAGCTGACGGACGAGGACGCGTGTGCCCGTCTGGTCCGCGACGCGGCCGAGTGGGGTGGCGGGCGGTTGACGGCCCTGGTCAACAACGCCGGGGTGCAGCCCGTGCGGGCGCTGCCCGGTATGACCGTCGCGGACTGGCGGGCGGTGGTGGACGCGAATCTGGCGAGTGTGTTCGCGTGTACGCAGGCGGCGGTCGAGGTGATGCGTGCGGATGGTGACGGAGGCGGCGGGTCCGTCACGCACATCGCCTCCATCGAGGCCGGTCGGCCGGCTCCGCTGCACGCCCACTACTGCGCCGCCAAGGCCGCCGTCGTCATGCACGCCCGGTCGGCGGCGCTGGAGTACGGGCCGTACGGGATCCGGGTCAACACCGTGTCTCCGGGGCTGATCGACCGGGAGGGGCTGGAGGAGGACTGGCCGGAGGGGGTGCGTCGGTGGCGACAGGCGGTTCCTGTCGGCCGGATGGGGCGTCCCGAGGACGTCGGTGATGCCTGTGTCTTCCTCGCCTCGTCGATGGCGTCCTGGGTCAGCGGGCACGATCTTGTGGTGGATGGTGGGGTGTCGGCGCGGCCTACGTGGTGACGTGGGTCCCTGTCACCCGGCTTTTCTCGCCCCCGCCGCCCCTACCCGTCCCATCCCCAGGGGCGCTGCCCCTTCGACCCCGGCCACCGGCCAAGGGGGGTGCGCCCCCTGGCCCCCCTTTTCGGGGCTCCGCCCCGGACCCCGTTCGGGGGCTCCGCCCCGGACCCCGTTCGGGGGCTCCGCCCCGGACCCTCGCTCCTCAAACGCCGGAGGGGCTGAAGGGTGCGGGGCGGCGGGGGCGAAAACCCGTCCCGCGCCTGTGAGCACGCGGCCCTTCTCATCCGTATGTATATGACAGCCATGAACGACGGATCCGGAGACACGACGTGGGCCGACCGAGGGGCGAAGAGCGAGATGGCGGACGACGGGACGACGGGACGTACGGCGGTGTCGCGACCATCTGGCCACTCGGAAGCCGGAGGAGTCATGGAGGCGAAGGCGGTCGCGGGGACGACGGACCTGCTGGGTGCCGTGCCGTCACCGGCCGCGCCCCCGGAGCCCATGATCCACGAGGCCACCGCAACGGCCCCCGGCACGGACGGCGCGGGCTTCAGCGCCTGGTGCTGCTGGGCACCGTGCTGGTCCTGTTCCTCCTCGGCGGCGCGGGAACGGCGTCCGCGCACGCCGCACTCCGCGACAGCGACCCCCGGGACGGAGTAGTCCTCAAGTCCGCGCCCCGGCAGGTCACGCTCAGCTTCACGGAGTCCGTGAGCCTCCTCGACGACTCGATCCGCGTCGTCGACCCGGACAACCGCCCCGTGGAGACCGGCGAACCGGGTCGCGCGGGCAAAAGCTCCGACACGGTCCGTGTGACGCTGCCGGCCGACCTGGGCGACGGCACCTACACGATCGCCTGGCGGGTGGTCTCCGCCGACAGCCACCCGGTGTCCGGCGCGCTGCTCTTCTCGGTCGGTGAGCCGTCGGCGACCAAGCCCGTCGCCACCACGCCCACGGAAGACCCGGTCGTCGCCTCCTTCTACAACATCGCCCGGTACGTGGCGTACGGCGGCCTCGCGCTCCTCATCGGCGTGACCGTCTTCACCGCGCTGCTCGGCGGCCTGAGCGCGGCGCTCCGCACGCTGCTCGTGGCCGGCTGGGCGGCGCTTCTCGCCTCCACGGTGGCCCTGCTCCTCCTGCGCGGCTCCTATGAACGGGGCACCGGCATCACGGAGATCCTCGACACGTCCGTCCTGGCCGACACGGCCACGAGCAGGCCCGGCATGGCTCTGCTGGCGCGGCTGGTCCTGCTGGCGGGGGCCTTCTTCTTCGTACGGGGAGCCGGCGCCGTCCGGGGAGTGGGAGCGGCGGGGGGAACCGGGGCCCGTCGGAAGGCGGTCCTCGCCGCCGGAGTCGTCCTGTCCGTCGGTCTGGCGCTGACCTGGGCGGCGGCCGAGCACGCCTCCGCCGGGATCCAGGTTCCCGCCGCGATGACGTCCTCCGTGCTGCACCTGCTCGCCATGGCGGCCTGGCTGGGCGGTCTGACGGCGCTGCTCACCGTGTTGTACCGCGCCCCGGCGGACCTGTCGGCCACCGTGGTCGCCCGGTTCTCCCGGCTCGCCTTCCTCTCGGTGAGCGTGCTGGTCGTCACCGGCGTGTACCAGTCCTGGCGAGGTCTCGGCTCGTGGGACGCGGTCACCGGGACGGCGTACGGCAGGCTGCTCGTCGCCAAGCTGTGCGCTGTGGCCCTGCTGCTCGTGGCCGCGGGCTTCTCCCGGCGCTGGACGACCCGGTGGGTGACGGCGGGCGCGACGGCGGGCGCGACGGCGGTCGTACGGGAGCGGCAGCCCGAGAAGGAAGAGACGCGGGTGGAGGTGCGGGTGCCCGAGCGGGTGGGCGGCGGTTCGGCGGACACGAGCGCGGCCGACGGTTCCGAGGCCGAGGGCGACGAGGTCACCGTACGGACGACCGAGGCGACGGACGGGACGACGACGGACCACGGCACCCCTGCCGACACCGACACCGACACCGACAGCGAGGGCCCCCAGGGCACCGCCGACGCCCACCGCCTCGCCCTCCGGCGGTCGGTCCTCGCCGAGTTCGCCGTCGCCGTCCTGGTCATGGTGATCACGACGGTGCTGACCGTGACGCTGCCCGGCCGCGCCGAGGCGGAGTCGGCGGCATCGTCCAGGACGACGGCGCCCGGCGAACCCACCGCCTCCAGCAACCTCATCCCGTTCGACGTCGGCACGCCGAACGGCAACGGCAAGATCCAGCTCGACCTCGCACCCGCCACGGTGGGCAAGAACCAGATCCAGGCGGTGCTCTTCGGCCCCGACGGCGGCATCGCGACCGTTCCCGAGGTGCGGGTGACCTTCACCCTGAAGTCCCAGGACGTCGGTCCCATCGACGCCAAGCTCACGAACCGGGGCGGCTACTGGGCGACCGACACCCTCCAGCTGCCCCTCCCCGGCACCTGGACGATGAAGATCACCATCCGTACGACGGACATCGACCAGGTCACGGTGGAGAAGAACGTGAAGGTCTCCTGACGGAGTTCGCGTTCCGGGGCGCGTTCCGTGCGGAGTTCGCGTTCCCGTCAAGGGCCCCGGCCGGCCTTCTCCCGGTCGGGGCCCTTGGTCGTGCCTTCGTGCCTGCCTGACTGCCTGCCTGACTGCCTGCCTCGTTGCGCTGGTTGCGCTAGTCGGCGAACTCACCCGCCGTGGGCCGTCGCGAGGCCCTCATCGCCTCGTCGAGGTCGGTCAGGGGGCGGAGCCGGTAGGTGTACGCGTAGTCGCGGTTGGCGAAGAGCTTGTACTCGTCGTGGGTGTGCGCGCCCCAGCTGTTGTCGCCGCCGACGCCCATCTGCCGGTGGTTGACGCGCAGGACGACCTCGTCGCGGGGCGTGAGCTGGTAGTCGTGGCGCACCCCGGACGACAGGTCCTCGGGCGTGAGGTGCGAGGCGTTGACCTCCAGCAGAGGCTCGCCGGAGACGAGCAGGCCCGCACCGCCGCGGTCGGTCAGGGCGATCCAGCGGACGTCGGTCTTGTTGCCGTTCTCCTGCGGGCGGATGTACGGGGTCCACTGGCCCGAGACGGTTCCGGAGTACACGCCCACGTCCGTGCCGTCGTTGCGGTCCCAGTAGTTCTCCTCGGGTCCGCGGCCGTAGTAGCGCAGTTGCTCGAAACGCCCCGGCAGGAACAGCAGCGTGCCGACCTCCGGGAGGTAGGGGAGGGACGAGGCGCCCGGGTGCAGGGTGTTGTCGACCTTGATCTCGCCGTTGCCGAACACCGTGTACGTGGTGCTGTACGCCGACTCGACGGTGGTGGGCAGGGTGCCGGTGACCTTGATCTCCACGGCCTTGTCCCGCAGGGCGCGCACGCTCACGTCCGTCACCGCGCGGTTCGTGCCCGCGTCGCGCCAGGTCTGGTTGCGGGTGTGCTGGCCGTTGCCGCGGTCGTTCTCGGTGGGTGCCCGCCAGAAGTTCGGCGCGGGTCCCGAGGTGATGAGCCGGGTGCCCCGGGCCTCGTACGAGGTGATGAGGCCGCTGCTCTTGTCGACGGTGACGGAGAAGCCCTTGCCCTTCACCGTGACGGCCTTGTCGCCGTCCTCGTGGCGGAGCGCCGGGACGCTCTCCAGCGCTACGGGCTTCACCGCGGGGCTGTCGGCGTCGACGGGCACCTGCTGCTTGGCCACCTCGAAGCCGGCCTTCGCCCACGGGGTGGATTCCTTGGTGGTGAACGACAGCTGGAGGAAGTACTCGGCGCCCGGAGCCGGTTCGTCCGGCAGCTTCACCGGCACCGTGACGTCCTTGCTGCTGAGGGGCGGGACGTCCAGCTGGGTGCTGCTCAGCTTTCCGCGTCCCACGACCTTCCCGTCGGCGACGAGGGACCAACGGCCGTCGAACTCACGGAGGTTGGTGAAAAGGTACTCGTTGGTGAGGGTGAGGGCCGCTCCGGAAGCACCGGGAGTCAGTGCGTCACCGGAGGCCGGCGCCGCGTTGACCGCCTGGTAGATCTGCTTGATCTCGGCCGCCTTGCCGCCCAGTCGGCGGTCGGCGGTGACGATGCCGTCCGCGCTGGAGGTCCCGTCGTTCGGGTTGTCGCCCCAGTCGCCGCCGTACGGGAAGAAGGTCTTCTCGCGGGGCCGTTTCTCGGCGAGTCCGACGGTGGCCGCGTCGAACCAGAACCGTACGCCCTCGTCACCGGGTCCGCGGCCGTCGGAGGCGAGTTCGCCCGCGCTCAGCGCACGGGCGTACACCCGCGCCCGGCGGATCGTGCCGCTGAACTCCCGGGTCGGGTTGTCCACGTCGGTGGCGAGCGCGAGGGGAGCGGTGTTGTTGCCTGGCTTGCGAGTGGTGGTCCTGGTGGCCCTCACGGCGCCGTCGACGTGGAGGGCCAGCGTGCCCGCGTCCGCGTCGAAGACTCCGGCGATGTGGTGCTCGCTGCCGGTCCACCCCTCCGGCAGGGTCCAGCTCGTGCTGATCCACTGGCCGTCGCCGTAGATGAAGAACTCCAGGGAGTCGTTCGTCTGCTTGAGGGCGTACTGGGTGTCGCCCTTGGCGAGGATCGGCTGGTGGTAGCCGGTGACGTGCGGGGTGACCCAGGCCTCCAGGGTGAGCGAGCCCGTGAGGTCGAGGCGCTCGTCGCGGGCGAAGACGGTGGCGGCGGAGACACCCTTGTCACGGTCGAAGGTGCCGCTCGCGGGGAGGACCTCACCGCGCAGCCTGGCGGGCCCGGACTCGGTGAGGATCCTGCGCGCGGGAACGGGCCAGTTCAGCGACTGGTCGACGAAGTCCCAGATCCAGCCGCCCTGGAGGACGTCGTACCGGCGGACGACGTCCCAGTACTTCTTGAAGTTTCCGTTCGAATTCCCGTTCGAGTGGGCGTACTCGATCATGACGTACGGCCGGATGTCGCTCGTGTCCTTCGCGCGCTGCTCGACCCTGGACGGGCTGTCGTACATCTCCGAGCGGATGTCGCTGATCGCGGGCCTGTCGTCGCCCTCGTACTGGATGACGCGGGTCGGGTCGTACGAGCGGATCCAGTCGTGCATGGCGACGAAGGTGCTGCCGGTCCCGGCCTCGTTGCCGAGCGACCAGATGACGACCGAGGCGTGGTTCTTGTCGCGGTGGACCATGCTCTTGGCCCGGGCCACGCACGCCTTGGTCCAGTCGGGGTGGCTGCCCGGGTACTGGTCGCGGATGCCGTGGGTCTCGAGGTTGGTCTCGTCGATGAGGTAGAGGCCGTACTCGTCGGCGAGTTCGTACCACAGCGGGTTGTTGGGGTAGTGCGAGGTGCGGACGGTGTTCATGTTCATCCGCTTGATGATCTGCATGTCCTTGACCAGGTGCTCGCGGGTGAGCGCCAGGCCGCTGTCGGGGTGCATCTCGTGCCGGTTCGTGCCCCGGAAGGACACGGGCCGGCCGTTGATCCGCATCAGCCCGTCCTTGAGGGCGAACTCGCGCAGGCCGACGCGGTGCGAGAGCGTCTCGATCACCTTCCCTGCCGGATCGCGCAGCCGCAGCACGGCGGTGTAGAGGTTCGGGTGCTCGGCGGACCAGAGGCGGGGGGAGGGCACGGCCCTGCTCGCCCGCACGGTCACGTCCTCGCCCGCGGGGGAGGACGCGAGGTCGACGGCCTGCTGGAGCGGCCGGGACCAGACGGCGTGGCCGCGGGAGTCGTACAGCTGCGTCTCGACGGAGTAGCCGCCCTTGCTCCGGCCGCCGCCCCCGTTCCCGTTCCCGTACGCGCGTACGCTCGCGGTCACGGACAGCTCGGCGGCCGTGTAGTCGTCGCTCAGCGGGGTGTCCAGCTTGAAGTCGCGCAGGTGGACGTCCGGCGTGGAGTAGAGGTAGACCGAGCGGAAGATCCCGCTCAGCCGGATCATGTCCTGGTCCTCCATCCAGTCCCCGTCGGAGAAGCGGTACACCTCCACGGCGATCTGGTTGGTGCCGGACTTCAGGTGCGGAGTGATGTCGTACTCGGCGGGAGCGAACGAGTCCTCGGCGTATCCCACCAACTCGCCGTTGATCCACACGTAGTGCGCGGACTTGACGCCTTCGAAGTGCAGGAAGGTCCGTCGCCCCGCCCAGCCGCGCGGCACGGTGAAGGTCCGCCGGTACTGGCCCACCGGGTTGTAGCGCGTGGGCGCCGCCGGGGGCTGGGCCTCCTCGCCGAGCCCGTTGGGCCCCCACCACGGGTAGGTGATGTTGACGAAGATCGGGCGGTCGTGACCGTGCATCTGCCAGACGGAGGGGACGGGGATGCTGTCCCAGTCGCTGTCGTCGACGTCCGTGCGGTGGAAGTCGGCGTCCCGGTCGTCGGGCCGGTCCGCGTAGGCGAACTTCCACTTCCCGTCGAGGCTCAGCCGGTACGGCGAGCGCGTGCGGTCACCGTCCAGCGCCTGTCTGACGTCCGCGTACGGCATGAGGGTGGTGTGCGGTGGCTGGGTCCCGACCTCGAAGACGTCGATGTGGCCGTTCCACTCCGGGGTGCCGTCGGCCGCCGTGCCCGGGCGGGTCGGCAGGGCCGAGGCGGACGACGGGGCCAGGGCGAGCGCACCGAGGACGGCGGCTCCGCCCTCCAGCAGACGCCGCCGACTGACGACCGGCCGAGGGAGGGGGGAAGCGAGGGGAGACACGTGCGAGCCGTGCGAGCTGTTTGAGCTGTTTGAGCCGTGCGAGCTGTTCGAGTTGTTCTGGCTGTGCGAGTCGTGCGGGTGCGGCATGACCGTGGCCTTCCTCGGTACGACGGCGCGCCGCACGGACTGAGGGGAGCGTTCAGAGCCCACTGGCGTCGGCTGGGCTCAACTCGCCGTGCGAAGCGGAAGTTGATGTCGAGTCAGATCGCAAGTGCTGGTGTGGGAAGCAACTGCTGAGCCGAGCCTCACCCTAGGACTCCGAACAGAACCCGAGCAATGTCTTCGTCGGACTTTGTTCGGTTCTGGTGGATGGGTGTTTCGGGGTCTGAATGTGGTCTAAACGGCCGGTTCCAGCCGGACGCAGCACCGTCCGGGTGTCGGGGCGAGGTGTGCCTCGAATCCGCTCTCGCGTGAACCGCGCAGCACCCCGCGCAGCAGGTGGAGGTTCATACCGCACACCGTCATGGTGTGCTCCCGGGCCAGCGCGTGGAAGGGGCAGTTGGCGAGGACCACGGCGTCGCCCTCACGGCACGGCTCGAACCCGTACCGCTCCAGCAGTTCGAGGACCTCCACGTCGTGCTGCCCGGCGAGCTGCTCCCCCAGTTCCTCGGCCTTGCGGTGCAGCACGTCCCGGACGCGCTCGCCGGTCGCGTCCGACTCCTCCACGGCTTGGGTGAGCAGTCGACCGGCCAGTTCGTAGCGCCGGTCGGGCAGGCTGACCGCGACCTGCCTCGGTGAGCGCCGGTAGAGCTTGGCCGGCCTGCCCGCGCCCGGGCCGGTGCGTCCGCTGCGGCGCTCGTAGACCACGTCGAGCAGCTCCGCGTCGGCGAGCCGGTCCAGGTGGAACGCCGCCGTCTGCCGCGCCAGGCCCAGGGCCGCGGCGGCCTCGTCACGGCTGACCGGGGCCGGCTGGCGCACGACGTGGTCGTACAGCCGTCGGCGGGTCGGCTCGTCGAGAGCGGCGACGGCGGAGACGTCGGCCTCGACGACGGAGGCGTCGGCCTTGGTGTCGGCGTCGTGTGCGTGCTTCGGGGCGTTCACGAACTCCAGTCTAAAACCCACTCCTCTTGACTAAAGAACGAACGCCCGCTTCTATCGTTAATGAAGGTTGTTGATAGAAGCTCCTGGTCACAGAAGCTCATGAACCTCGACAGGAGGAGAGGCCATGGCCTCCGCAACCACGACCACCACGACCACCACGCCGACCGGCCGCAAGGCACTGCTCGCCGACCCCGGCTACCAGGCATTCCTGATCCTGCGCACCGGGTTCACTGTGGCGCCGATCCTGTTCGGGCTCGACAAGTTCGCCAACCTGCTCGTGGACTGGCCCCACTACCTCGCGCCCTGGATCAACGGCATCGTTCCGGGCAGCGCCCAGGCGGCCATGTACGCGGTGGGCGTGATCGAGATCCTGGCCGGGGTCGTCGTCGCTCTCGCCCCGCGCTTCGGCGGCTGGCTGGTCGCCGCCTGGCTGGGCGGCATCATCGTCAACCTGCTGACCATCCCCGGCTACTACGACATCGCGCTGCGCGACTTCGGGCTGCTCCTCGGCGCGGTCGCCCTGGCCCGGCTGGCCCGGCGTTACCAGGGAGAGCGGCTGCGGCCGTGAGACCGGAGCGGGCACTCGGGCCGCGGCCGGAGCCGGTGCTCGGGCCGCAGCCCCGTGCTCAGGCCGCGGCCGGGTCCGCAGATCCCGGCCGAGCACTCAGGCCGCGGCCGGGCGGCCCGTCCTGGACCTCATCAGCGGCTGGACGCGCGTGCCGAAGTCCTCGACGCCTTCGAGGAAGTCGTCGAAGACCAGCATGATCCCCTTGGTGCCGGCGACCTCGGCGACCTCGTCGAGCATCCTCGCGACGGTCTCGTACGAACCGACGAGCGTGCCCATGTTGAAGTTCACGGCGCCTTCGGGCAGCACGATGGTCCTGGCGGTCGAGGAGTCGTCGGCGGTGCTGTCCGTCGCCGACTCCCCCGCCATGTACGCCAGCGCCGCCAGGTCGGCGTTGTCGTGGTAGTCCTTCCACTTCGCCTGGGCGGCGTCGTCGGTCTCGGCCGCGATGACCATGAACAGTGAGAGTGCTCCGACGTCGCGGTCCGTCCGCTGCGCCGCCTCCATGAGCGTCGCCGTGGAGCCCGAGAGGGCGAGCGGGGTGTTGACGCCGCTGCCCAGGATGAAGCTGAAGTCGGCGTGCTCGGCGGCGAATTTCATGCCGGTACCGCTCTGTCCGGCGGCGACGATGTCGATGTGGCCGTTCGCCGGGCGGGGGGACAGCACGCAGTCGTCCATCTCGTAGAAGTCCCCCTTGAAGTTGCTGACGCCCTCGCTCCACAGCTCCTTCATCACGGTGACGTACTCGGCGGCGCGGTCGTAGCGGTTGCCGAAGTGCTCGTCGCCCGGCCACAGGCCCATCTGGGAGTACTCGCCCGGCGCCCAGCCGGTCACGATGTTGACCCCGAAGCGTCCGGGGGCGATCGAGTCGACCGTCGCCGCCATGCGCGCGACGATCGCCGGCGGCAGCGCGAGGATCGGCGTCGAGGCGTACAGCTTGATCCGGTCCGTCACGGCGGCCAGGCCCGCCATCAGCGTGAACGACTCCAGGTTGTGGTCCCAGAACTCGGTCTCGCCGCCGAAGCCCTTGAGCTTGATCATCGACAGCGCGAAGTCGAGCCCGTGCTCCTCGGCCTTCCGCACGATGGCCTTGTTCAGCTCGAAGCTCGGCATGTACTGCGGAGAGCTCTTCGATATGAGCCAGCCGTTGTTGCCGATGGGGATGAAAACGCCGATGTCCATGCCGCTCCTCAGCGGGTCGGGGGTCGGGTGGCGGTTCTTGAGCCCTGACGATTGTTGATCCTTGAATCTATTCATGGATCGTTACCGCGCCGCCCGTCCCGGGGACCGGCGTGTTGCCTGCTGTGAATGTCCTTGATCGCCTCGCATCAGGGATCTTGTGCCCGCGGGGGAGGGGTGGGGAACCCCAGCGTGGTCCGAGACAACACGGTTCGGGTGGTGGGTGGTTGAGCACTTTGGAGCGCGAGGTGAAACTGAGGGCGAGATTCCGGTAACACAGTGCACCGGTTCGTTCGCCAACGATAAAATTTGCTCATGAACGCACGGCTGGCCTTGCTCAGCACGGTGGATCCGGGTCTCGCGGAAAGCGAGGTCTTCCGGCTGGCACTCCAGCACGCGGTGGCCGAACTGGGGGCCCTGGGGGGAACGATGCATCTGCGCGGCCCCATGTCCGCGCTGCGTCTGGTGTCGGTCACGGGCCTGCCTCCCGTCCTGACCCGCTCCTGGGAGATCGTCGACCAGGAGGGCCCGCTGGCCCCGGCCCGCGCCCTGCACCAGGGCAGCGGCGTGTGGGTGCCGTTCACATCCTCCGGGCACGAGCTTCGGCACGCCGCTCCCTCCGCTCCCTCCGTCCCCTCCGCGTCCTCGGGGGAAAAGGCGGGTGACGTCGTGTGGCCCGGCACCGGCCTGGCCGCGTTCCCGGTGTTCAGCGGGGACCGCAGCATCGGCGCGCTCACCGTCCTGATGGGCGACCGGGGCGAGCCCAGCCCCGAGCAGTGGGACTTCCTGCGGGCCGTCATCGCCTGGACCGAGGAGCGCATGGCCCAGGCGCCGCCACCGTCCGGGCCCGCGCAGACGGAACTGAACGGCGAACGCCTGCGGCAGGCGCTGAAGGAGGTCAGCGTCGGCTCCTGGGACTGGAACATCCAGACCGGCCACCTGATCTGGGACGAGGCCGCCCTGGAGCTGTACGGCACCAGACCGGCCGACTTCACCGGCAAGATCGAGAACTGGATGCGGATCGTCCACCCCGACGACCTGGCACCCACACTGGCGGCGGCCCAGCAGGCGATACGCGACCACGGCGTCTACGAGGCCGAGTACCGGGTGCGCAAACTGGACGGCACCTGGGGCTGGACGCAGGCCCGCGGCAGGGCCACGTACGACGAGAACGGCGAACCGTTCCGGATGATCGGCGTGGGCTGGGACAGCAACGAGCCCCGCTCCGCCCGGGACGCGCTCAGCCGGGCCCTGCGCCACATGAGCGACGGCTTCCTCGCGGTGGACGACGACTGGCGGATCACCTTCGCCAACCTGGAGGCGGAGCGCACGCTGGGCTTCTCCGAGGCGGAGCTGTTCGGGCGCGTCCTGTGGGACCTGCCCTCCGCGCGGCTGGCCCCCGGCCTGGAGAGCCGCTGCCGGAAGGCCGCGGCCGAGGAGAAGCCCACCAACTTCGACGTCCACATGCCGGACGGGCGCCGCTACCACATGCGGCTGGTCCCGGGACCCGACGGCCGTACCCTCTACTTCACCGACGTCACCGAGAGGCGCCGCCTGGAGCAGGAGCGCCGCTCGGCCGAGCTGGCCGCGTCCGAGCGTTCGGCCCGGATAGCCGAGCTCACCGCGGCACTCGCCAAGGCGACGACCTCACGGGACGTGGTGGAAGCCGTCGCCCGGCGGGTGCTGCCGCCGTTCGACGCCAGCGGGCTCCTGGTGCAGGCCGTCGAGGGAGACCGGCTCCACAACGTCGGGGCCGTCGGCTACTCGGACGACTTCATCGCCCTCGTGAACAACCGTCCCAGGACGCGGTACGGCCCGTCCTGGGACGCGATCGACTCCGGCACCCCGGTGTTCATCTCCTCGCCGCAGGAGTACGCCGAGTACGTACCCCAGCACGCCGACCTGCCCACCCGCGCCGGGAAGCAGGCCTGGGCGTTCCTGCCGCTGACGGCGTCCGGCCACACCTTCGGGGTGTGCGTCGTCTCCTTCGACCGGCCGCGCCGCCTCACCGACGAGGAGCGCACCCTGCTCAACACGATCAACGCCCTCGTCGCGCAGGCCCTGGAGCGGGCCCGGCTCTACGACGCCGAGCACACCCGGTCCCGCGAACTCCAGCGCAGCCTGCTGCCCACGGACCTGCCCGACCTGCCGGCGTGCGAGGCCGCCGCCCGCTACCTCCCCGCCGGGCAGGGCATGGACGTGGGCGGCGACTGGTACGACGTCATCCCGCTCTCCAGCGGTCAGGTCGCCCTGGTCGTCGGTGACGTCATGGGCCACGGACTGCCCGAGGCGGCCACCATGGGCCGTCTGCGCACGGCCGTCCACACCCTGGCCGACCTCGAACTGCCGCCCGACGAGATCATGAGTCACCTCAACGACATCGTCGGCGACATGGGCGAGGAGTCGTACGTCACCTGTCTGTACGCGCTCTACGACTCCACGACCCAGACCTGCTCCATCGCCCGCGCCGGACACCCGCCCCCGGCTCTGGTCCACCCCGACGGCACCGTGCACTTCCCGGAACTGGCCGCCGACCCGCCGCTGGGCGCGGCGGAGCCGCCGTTCGAGACGGTCGAGGTGACGGTGCCCGAGGGAAGCCTGCTCGTGCTCTACACGGACGGCCTCGTCGAGTCGGCGAAACGCGAGATCGACGAGGGAATGACGGACCTGGCGCGGCTCCTGCGCACCGCGCACGAGCGTGGCCACGAGAACGGCACCGGCGCGGACCTGGAGCGCCTCTGCGACACCCTGACGGCCGGCCTGCTCCCCGCCGAGCACCAGGCGGCCGACGACGCGGCGCTCCTCGTCGCCCGCCTCCACGCCCTCACCGGGGACAGGATGGCCTCCTGGCCGCTCGCCGAGGACCCGAAGGCGGCCGGCCAGGCCCGCCGCCACGTCCGGGAGCAACTGGCGGCCTGGGGCCTGGACGACCTGACGCCCACCACGGAACTGCTGGCCAGCGAACTGGTGGGCAACGTCGTACGCCACGCCAAGGGCCCGGTCAGCCTGCGTCTGCTGCACGGCCCCGAGCTGATCTGCGAGGTCTTCGACGGCAGCCTCACCATGCCCCGCATCCGCCGCGCCACGGACACCGACGAGGGAGGCCGCGGGCTGCAACTGATCACGGCCCTCTCACAGCGCTGGGGCACGCGCTACACGGCCAAGGGCAAGTGCATCTGGACCGAGCAGGCGCTGCACGGCCCGGACAGCCGCGAGGACCGGCCGGCCGACGCCCTGGAGCTGATGTTCCTGGGCACGGAGGGCTTCGACGGGGACCTGGACGTGTTCTCCCTCGGAGACGAGGAGCGGTCAGGGTGAAGCCGAGCTGACCTTCGTCCGGCGACTCGCCGACCTGCTGGAGGAGGACCCCGAGGACTTCAGCGCCGTCTGGCACGACCTCCACCGGGCGGCGGACGGCTGAGCCCCGGCGCGAGGTATCGCGTCCAGGGGGCCACCATGGACATGTGCGTTCCTGACCGAACGGCGGGAACGGCGGGAACGGCGGGAACGGCGGGAACGGCGGGAAGGACGGCCTCCATGCCCGAGCTGCCGGACGTCGAGGGGTTCCGGACGGTGCTCGCGTCCTGTGCGAAGGGCCGGGCCGTCCAGGACGTCGTCGTACGCGACACCGGTGTCCTGCACGGCGTGAGCGCACGGCGGTTGCGGGACGCGCTGGTGGACCGGCGCTTCACCGAGCCGGAGCGGCACGGGAAGTGGCTGCTCGCCCGCACCGACGGCCCCACGCTCCTGCTGCACTTCGGGATGACCGGCAGCCTGGTCTGCGGCCCCTCCCACGACACGGTCGAGGCCCACGACCGCGTCCTGTTCGCCCTGAGCGGCGGTCGCCGGCTCCACTACCGCGACCAGCGCAAGCTCCGGGGCCTCTGGCTCGCCCACGACGACTCCGAGGTCGCGCGGCTGCTGGAGGACCAGGGGCCCGACGCGCTGGCGGTGGACCGCGCGGAGTTCACGGCGGCGCTCTCCTCACGCCGAGGCAAGGTCAAGACGGTGCTCACCGACCAGACCGTCCTCGCCGGACTCGGCAATCTGCTGGCCGACGAGATCCTGTGGCGCGCGAGGCTGCGGCCCACCGTCCCCGCGAACGATCTCACCGAGCCCGACCGCCGCCGCCTCTACACCCAGATGCGCCGCACCCTGCGTTCGGCGGTCACCGCGGGCCGCGTCCCGCCGCGGGACTCCTGGCTCACCGGTCACCGCGACGACCCCGAACCGGCCTGCCCGCGCTGCGGCGCCCCCCTGCGCCGGTCCCGGATCGCGGGCCGCGGCACGGTGTGGTGCCCGCGGTGCCAGCCGGACGGGTCCTGACGGCAACCGTGACGTCGTCCGCGCGGTGAGGTTGCGGGCCCCGGCCCCACGCCCAAGCATGGGCTGAGAGGTCCGCACCCGCGCCACCTCCTCCCAGCGCCACCTCCTCCCTGCGCCACCTCCTCCCTGCGCCACCTCCTCCCTGCGCCACCTCCTCCCTGCGCCACCCCCTCCCGGGCGCCCGCCCGGCACCTGCCCCCAGCACCCGCCTTCGGAGAGACATGGACGTTCGCGCGGTCCGCCTCCGCGCCCACCGCCGGACACGCCCCCCGGACACGATCCCGGACCCGGCCCCCGGAGCCCGCATGACCGAGGGCGACAGCCCGCCATGACCGAGGACGACCGGCCGCTGCGCTGCCTGGTCACCGGTGCCACCGGTTACCTGGGCGGCAGACTGGTGCCCGAGCTGCTGGCCGCCGGGCATTCCGTGCGCTGCCTGGCCCGCTCCCCGGACAAGATGCGCGACCATCCGTGGGCCGGGCGGGCGGAGGCCGTGCGCGGCGACGTGACGGACGAGGCGTCCGTGCGGGCGGCGATGGAGGGCATGGACGTCGCGTACTACCTGGTGCACGCGCTGGGCACCGGGCGGGGCTTCGAGGAGACCGACCGGCGCGCGGCCAGGATCTTCGGCGAGCAGGCACGCGCCGCGGGAGTCCGGCGGATCGTCTACCTCGGCGGGCTGACCCCTTCCGGAGTGCCCGAGCACGCGCTGTCGCCCCATCTGCGCTCCCGTGCCGAAGTGGGCCGCATTCTCCTGGCCTCGGGGGTGCCCACCGCCGTACTGCGGGCCGCCGTGATCATCGGCTCGGGTTCGGCCTCGTTCGAGATGCTGCGGTACCTGACCGAGCGGCTCCCCGTGATGGTGACCCCGGGCTGGGTCCGCGTCCGCACCCAGCCGATCGCCGTCCGCGACGTGCTCCGCCTCCTCGTGGGGTGCGCGCGGCTGGCGCCCGACGTGAACCGCGCCTTCGACATCGGCGGTCCGGACGTCGTCACGTACGAGGACATGATGCGGCGGTACGCCGCCGTCGCCGGCCTCCCGAAACGCGTCATCCTCCCCGTGCCGCTGCTCACCCCCCGGCTGTCCAGCCTCTGGGTGGGCCTGGTCACCCCGGTGCCGGGCGCCCTCGCGCGGCCGCTCGTCGAGTCGCTGAAGCACGAGGTGGTCCGCGCCGAGCGGGACATCGACCGGTACGTGCCGGAGCCGCCGGAGGGACCGGTCGCCCTCGACACCGCGATCCGGCTGGCCCTCCGGCGCGTCCAGGACGCGGACGTGGCCACCCGATGGTCGTCGGCGTCGACGCCCCGCGCCCCCAGCGACCCGCTGCCGACCGACCCCGACTGGGCGGGCGGGAGCCTCTACACCGATCACCGTGAGCGCACGGTCGCGGCGTCGCCGCAGGCCCTGTGGCGGGTCGTGGAGGCGATCGGCGGCGAGAACGGCTGGTACTCCTCACCGCTCGCCTGGTCCCTGAGGGGCTGGCTGGACACGCTGGTGGGCGGGGTGGGCCTGCGCCGGGGCCGCCGGGACGCCACCCGGCTCCGGACCGGCGACAGCCTGGACTTCTGGCGGGTGGAGGAGATCGAGCCGGGCCGGCTGCTCCGGCTGCGCGCGGAGATGCGGCTGCCGGGCCTGGCCTGGCTGGAGATGGCCGTCGACCGGGACCCGCGGGGGCGCACGGTGTACCGGCAGCGGGCCCTGTTCCATCCGCACGGCCTGGTCGGACACGCGTACTGGTGGGGCGTGGCGCCCTTCCACGCCACGGTGTTCGGCGGCATGGCCCGTAACATCGCCGCCGCGGCCGAGTCGGCCGTCCCCGAACCGGCCCGTACCCCTTGAGCCCATGGAGAGGTGCCCGTGCGCGTCTCGGTCGCCCTGTTCACCGCGGACCTGCGGGTGCACGACAACCCGGTCCTGTCCGCCGCCCTCAAGGACGCGGAACACGTGGTCCCGCTCTTCGTCGTCGACACCGGCATCCGCCGCACCGGCTTCCTCGTGCCCAACCGGGCGGCGTTCCTCGCCGACAGCCTGGCCGACCTCGACGCGGCCCTGCGCGCCCGCGGCGGCCGGCTGGTGGTGCGCGTCGGCGACGTGGTCGAGGAGACCGGCCGGGTGGCCGCGGAGACCGGGGCCGGGGCGGTGCACCTCGCGGGCGGGGTGAGCCGGTACGCGGCGCGGCGCGAGGACCGGCTGCGCGCGAAGCTGTCGGGCGACGGACGCGCCCTGCACGTCCACGACGCCTCGGTCACCGTCGTCCCCCCAGGGGCGCTGACGCCCGTGGGCAGGGACCACTTCGCGGTCTTCACGCCGTACTTCCGCCGCTGGGAGGGCTTCTCGGGACGCCGCGTCCTGCCGGCACCGGACGCGGTACGCGTGCCGGACGTCACCTCGGCCGACCTGCCGAGCGCTCGGTCCCTCGCGCCGGGCCCCACATCTCCGGGACTTCCCAAGGGCGGTGAGACCGAGGCCCGCCGAAGGCTGCGCTCCTGGCTCTCCGGCCCGCTGGCCGACTACGAGGACCGGCACGACGACCTGGCCGCCGACGCGACCTCCCGGCTCTCCCCCTACCTGCACTTCGGCTGCCTCTCCCCGACCGAACTGCTGCACCGGGCCCGCGCCCAGGACAACCCCGGGTCGCACGCCTTCGTCCGCCAACTGGCCTGGCGGGACTTCCACCACCAGGTCCTGGCGGCCCGCCCCGACGCCGCCGCCCACGACTACCGCCCCCGGCACGACCGCTGGCGCCACGCCACGAAGGAGATCGACGCCTGGCGGGACGGCCGCACCGGCTACCCCGTCGTCGACGCGGCCATGCGGCAACTGCGCCACGAGGGCTGGATGCCCGGGCGCGCCCGCCTGCTCGCGGCGAGCTTCCTCACCAAGACGCTGTACGTGGACTGGCGGGTGGGGGCCCGCCACTTCCTGGACCTCCTCGTGGACGGCGACATCGCCAACAACCAGCTCAACTGGCAGTGGGCCGCCGGCACCGGCACGGACACCCGCCCGAACCGCGTCCTCAACCCCCTGACCCAGGCCCGCCGTTTCGACCCCCACGGGGAGTACGTACGCCGCTGGCTTCCCGACACCGACACCGACACCGAGACCGACACCGGCGCCGACCACCCGCCCCCGATCGTGGACCTCGCGGAGGCGGCCGACCGGTTCAGGCGGGGGCGGGGGACTGGCTGAGACGGTCCGGTCCGCGCGGGTCAGGTGGCCGGGGCGGGCCTCGGGCTGCCGTTGAACACCTGGCTCACGTGCCAGGAGCGGTGGGACGCCGCGATGGAGCGGATGCCCGGCTGAGGGCCGACGAGCGGGCGTCCCGCGAGCGCCGTGACATGGTCGCGGGCGGCCGGGCTGTGCCCGACGAAGCGCTGCGAGACCAGTATCCGGTGGCCGTCGCCCACGCCCAGGACGCCCTTGTCGAAGAGCTTGTGGTGCAGCGAGCACAGGCACAGCCCGTTGTCGATGTCGTCGGGGCCGCCGAACGCCCACCACCGCACGTGCGCCGCCTCCAGCCCGACCGGTACCGCGCCGATCCGGCCGTCGTAGCCGCAGAAGGCGCACCGGTACTCGTAGGCCGTCAGCACCAGCTCCCGCATACGGCGGTCCCGCTGCCCGCGCGCGCCCGGGATCCGGGCGGTCTCCGCCTGCTCCGGCTCCAGACCGACCAGGTCGCACAGCTCCTCGTGGAGCGAGGGAGGGAAGTTCAGGTCGAGGAGGACCCGCGCCATCCGGCTCAGCAGCGACGGCTCCCGCCGCAGCGCCGTCCGCAGCTCCGGCGCGAGACGCCCCGCGGCGCCGGTCTCCCGCAGGTCCCGCACCCCGGTTCCGGGGCTGCCCGGTCCACGATCGGTGCGGACCTCCCACACTCCGTCACTGACCAGGTGATGGAAGGGGTAGGCGGGCGTCGTCCTGTTCGACGGACCGTACTCGGCGAGCAGGTGCTTCAGATCCTCCTCCACCGCGCTGTAGCGCAGCTCGCCGTCCGCGTCCTGCTGGAACCGGCCGAGGGCGTACAGGAACAGCAGCGGTTTGTGCGGGGCGCGGGTGCCGCTTCTGGTCCACTGCCTCAGCTTCGCGGTGCGCTCGAGCCAGTCCATGACGGGTGATCGTAGTGGCGACGAGGACACGGGACATCAACTCCCCGCCCTGGAGCGCGACTTGCGCAGGGTGGCGCACTCACCACACATCAACTCCTTCTTCACGTCGGCATCGTTGTCCGACCAGATGGGTTCGTGTTCCACTGATTCTTTTCTGGCACATCGGTCACCGGTCATCCGTCCCTCGGGCGGGCGAGCGATTCATGGGGGGTCCGTGTGTGAAGACCTGGGGTTCGAGAAACTCCTCAGCGACGAGGGCTTTTTCGCGCGTCTGTTCGCGCGATCACCGTCGGGCGCCGGCCGCGAGCCGCTGTACGGCCCCGACCTTCCGGTGGTGCTGCTCACCGGCGGCCCGGGGATGGGCAAGGGGCGGCTGCTGCGTACGGTGCGGGACCGTTTCGCCACCAAGGTGCCGGTCATCCATCTGGACTGCGGCTCACCGCTGTACGGGGACCGGGCGCAGCCCGAGCCGGGCGCCCGCTCGGAGGCGACCGAGGTCCTGGTCGAGGTCGCCCGACGGCTGAGCGTCTGGCAGGGGACGGGCGGCTCGTTCGCCTTCCCGCGTCTCTTCACGGGCCTCGCGGTGATCGCCACCGGCGTCGCCGACGGCACCCCCGAGGCGGTCGCGACGGAGATCGAGCGGTACGAGGGACTGGCCCAGAAGCAGCGCATCCCCGGCCTGAGGACGGGCGACTTCTGGCGGGGCGTCCTGCGCGGAACGATCCGGAACCTCCTGACGACCCTCTCAGGGCAGGAGCTCGACCCGTACTCGGCGGCCGTGAGCAACGCGCTGCTGGACGCCATCTTCGAGCGCGTGGCGCCCAGGGGCCGGGCGGAACTGGAGCGGATCTACGGCGCGTATCCCGGCGCGGCCGGTCAGCCCAGGCACGGGCTGCGCAACCTCGCGGCCGACTTCCAGGCCGGCGGCGCCGCCCGGGAGGACGCGGAGAGCTTCCTCTTCCGGGCGCTGCGCGAGGACCTGGAGGCGGCGTACGCCTCGCTGTCCGGCTACATGCGCCGGGTCGGCCGGCCGGGGCTGCTGCTGGACCACGCCGAGTCGCCCCTGGGGGAGCGGCTGTTACGGGCCGTGCTCGCCGACCGCCGGGGCGGGCAGCGCGACCGCGTGGTGATCGTGGGCACGGCACGCCGGGCGGACGGCGGCGCCTTCCTGTACGGCGGTCTGCCGTCACGGGAGGCGGTGCGTCCGGCGGAGTTCCGGCCCGCCGACGGCGGCCCGCCCGCGTGGACCCGGCGCACGGACTCGGGAGCGGAGCGGGCACCGCTGGCCGGCGGGGTGCTCCTGCTGCGCATGCCGGTGCTCACCGGCGACCAGCTCCGCCGGGAGACCGAGCGAAGACAGCAGCGGGCGGAGCCGGAGGGCGGCACGAACCGTCGCCGTGTCGACGCCGCCGTGGCACGGCTGAGCGGCGGACGACCGCACACGGTCATCCGGCTCGCCGACGCGGCCGCGTCCTTCCGTATGCCGGCGGACGCCAATGACCGGGACCTGCTGGCCGCCTCCTTACGGCTCCCGGGCGACGGCGCCTCGGACCAGCCGGTGGCGGAGGTGCTGCTGAAGGAGCTGGTCCTGGACCAGCTGCCGGTGCGCCTACCGACCGAGCACCACGACCAGTGGCTCGATCTGCTCACCCATCTGTCGGTGGCGCACGACGAGGAGTGCGCGGACGTCCTGCTCCGCCACCACCAGTCGGGCCGCGTCCACCACCTGACGGCACATCACGTCTCCCAGCTGCTCACCGACACCGGGTGGCCCGCCTGCGAGCGGCACTTCATCGGGGACTTCGGGCTGCGCCAGCTGCTGGTGCACCGGCTGTACGGGCTGAGCCCCGATGGCGCCGCCTGGTACGCCGACCACCACCTGCTGCGGGACCACTACGCGGGACGCTCGGCGGACGGCGAGGGGGCGCAGGGCCAAGGTCCGGTGACCGGCAGAGGGGCGGTGCAGGGCCTCGGGGCGGCGCCGGGCGGAGGGGCCGTACAGGGTCTCAGGACGGCGTCGGGCCGCGGAGGGGCGGTGCAGGGCGGCGGCGCGTTCCGCTCGGTCACGGCGCACCGGATGAACCACCACCTGGTATCTGGCGGCGCGGACGACGTGGTCCGCCATCTGGCCGCCCGGCTGCCCGGCCGCCCCCGGGAGTGGTGCGCGGAACTGCTGGAGATCGCCCAGGCCCCGTATCCGGGCGGCGCGGACGCCCGGCGCGAGCGTGCCCAGGGCCTGGTGACCGTGGACGGTGAGGCACTGCTGCGCACCGTCGACCAGTTGCTGCACGCGGTGTGGCTGTGCGAGGAGCGGACCAGGCCGACCGGGAGGGAGACGGCCCGCACTCTGGCCAAGTTGCTGGACCTCCTCTCGATCATGGAGTTCGACGGCGCGGGACAGCTCAGCAGGACGGCCACGGAATGGAGCGGCCTGGCGGAGAACGAGCAGCCGTTGCTGCGCTGCACCTGCACCCAACAGCTCGGGCGACGGAGGTAACGGGGATGCCCAGATGGAAGAAGTTCCTCTACGCGCTGCTGGCCGCGGGGACGTTCGCGGTGGGCTTCTGGCTCCTCACCTCCATCCTCCAGAAACCGGACACCTGCGCCGACGGCATCGAGCGCGTCGACGGCGAGTGCGTCGGCGTCAACGGCGAGGGCTACGACTTCGGCACACGGGAGATCCAGGACGTCGCCGCGGCCATCGCCCGCGAGAACAAGAGGATCAAGGACCAGCCGTACGTCACGGTCGCGATGATGCTGCCGCTCCAGTCGGAGAGACCGGCGCTGCGCCGCCAGATGCGCAGCGACCTCCAGGGCGCGTATCTGGGCCAGCGGCAGGCCAACGAGGGGGAGGGGGAACCGCCGAAGATCCGGCTGGTGCTGGCCAACCCCGGGCGGAACTACGGGCACCAGGCGAAGGTCGTCGACACCCTCCTGCGGATGGCCTCCTCGCCCGACGACCGACTGCGCGCGGTCACCGGCTTCAACCTCAGCCTCGACGCCACGGAGGCGGCCGTCAAACGCCTGACGGAACACGACGTCCCGGTGCTCGCCTCCCGGATCAGCGGGGACCGGATCGCGAACGAGGACGCGGCGGACGGGATGGCGAAGCTGCGGTTCCCCGGCCTGGCCCGGATCATCCCCACCAACCACGACGCGGCCCGGGCGCTGGCCAACTTCAACGGCGAACGGGGCCGGGAGAACCTCAAGACGGTGCTGGTCTACGACAAGCGCCCCGACGCCTACACCGAGTCGCTGGCGAAGGCGTTCAGCGGAATCGAGGAGAAGGGCCCGCCCGGCCCCGCCGCGATGTCCTTCGAGTCCCCGGCGATCGACGAGCCGGGCTCGACCGGCAACCAGTTCACGCAGACGGCCAACAACATCTGTGACTCCGAGGCCGACATCGTCTACTTCGCGGGACGCACCCTGCACATGCGGATCTTCGCGCTCAAGCTCGCCCAGGTGGGCTGCAAGGACCGGCACTACACCATCGTCAGCGGTTCCGACGCGGCCTCGCTGCGCCAGATCATGACGGAGAAGGACTGGGCACAGCTGCGCGGCGAGGACGGCCGGGCCAAGGTGACGGTGCAGTACGCCGCCCCCGCCCACCCGGCCGCCTGGAGCACCGAGCTGGCCCGCTGGCGCACGAAGTGGGAGGCGGAGCACGGTCGCAGGCCCACCGAGGCGCAGCTCCCCCAGTACCTCACCGAACCCGCGCAGGCCCTGGACACCCTGAGGAACCGGATGCGGGCCACGCAGAGCGAGGGCACGAAACTCGGCTCCACCCCGAACCTGGAGGACTCCCGGACGATGCTCGTGTACGACGGCCTCGTCACCATCGGCAAGGCACTGCACCAGGCACAGCGGGGCGCCGCCGATGCCGAGCCCGGCCTCGAGGACGTGGGCAGGCAGTGGTCGCTGCTCCATTCCCGCCACCGGGTGCCGGGCACGAGCGGCCTGATATGCCTGACCAGCGGCGGCAACGCGTACGACAAGCCGGCCGCGGTCGTCGAACTGGACCCCGGCCGCGAGGGCTCCGGCAAACTGAAGTTCGTCGGCCTGGGCTGGCCCACGGGCCGGGAACAGCCGAAGAACTGTGTGATCCCCAGCAGCACGCGCTGACGGGGCGGAGCGCGAGGTACTCAGGGCTCATGTACTCGGGTGGAACTGAGTAGATGAGCCCTGGTCGGCGGCGGGGCGAACCGGAACGCTGGAGCCATGAGTCAAGGACTTCTGAACCCTGGTCGCCAGCTGTTGTCGTTCCTGCTGCTGGCTGCCGTGACGGTGGGGGCGTGGGCCGCGTGGCTGGGCTGGGACCAGCACCGTGACGTGCATCCCGACGGTTCGACGACCGGCCCGTACGAGGCGTGGCAGGTGATCGGGCTGGTGCTGACCCTTCTCGCGGCGGTGTACTGGGCGGCGTCCCGGCGCCACATCGCGGCGTGCGTGCTCGGCACCACGGCCGGCCTCACCGCCGCCGCCTACTACGACTGGTCGGACGACGCCAGCGGCCTGTACATGGTCGGCGTGGGCATGGTCATGTTGGGGAGCCTCGTCGCGACGGCGGTCGTCTCCACCGTGATCGCCTCGGTGAGGGGAAACGGGCGACAGGCCGTGGCGTGACGCCCCGGAGGAGCCCCCTGGTGGAACCTCGCTTACCTGACGGGTAATGGCCCCCGGTGCCCCGTCATGCCACGCTCCAGCCACACGGAGCGCGACCGACCGGAGGGACACCGACACCATGCCCGCCTACGCCATGGCCCACCTGCGGGACGCCGCCCCGCACCCGGAGATCGCCGAGTACATCGAGCGCATCCCCACCACCTTCGAGCCGTACGGCGGCCGCTTCCTCGTGCACGTCACGCGGCACGAGGTGATGGAGGGCAACTGGCCCGGGAGCGTCGTGGTGATCGGCTTCCCCGGCCTCGCCGAGGCGCGCGCCTGGTGGGACTCGCCCGCCTACCAGGAGATCGCCCCACTGCGCTCACGGCACATCGAGGGCGACATCATCCTGGTCGAGGGCGTCCCCGAGGGCTACGACCCGACGGCCACCGCGAAGGCGATGCGGGAGTCACTGGATGCGGCGGCTGAATGACGGGGGTGGGGTGTCAGTGCGAGACCCCCTCGGGGCGGGATCGACGCAGCGCAAGACCGCCTCGGCGCGAAATGACGATCTTTCCGAACCGCTCGTTGCCGATGAGGTCGCCGAGAGCGGTGCCCAACTGGCCGATGTCGTAAGCCGTTTTCATGACGGGCTGGATCTCCCCACGGGTGACGAGCCCACCGCCTCTGGGGGCCTGGCGCCGCGGCCGCGCGGCGCCTGGCGGCTCTGGGAACGAAACTGATCGAGAGCAGTCAGCGCCGCGGTGAGGTGAGGTCCGTGGGGGTCCGGTGGACCGCATCGCCGTACCCTTCACCGCCGCCCTCCAGGGCCTCACGCACTCGCGCTGAGCGACGCGCTCTACCGGCTCAAGCACCTGACGGTGCAGGACGAGAAGGTGCTGCGTCTGGTCGGTGACCACCTGGGCACGCTCGCCTCCCGGGATCTGAAAGCCCGTCGCGCGGCCGGGCGGGACCACGACAGCGAGCAGTGGGCCGTGCGCAAGTGGCCCCTGACGAAGAGTGATCGTGTGGGGCATCGGACCGTCCAGTCCCGATCAGGCGTCCCGGGGCGTGAGGAACCCCGCCCCCGCATCCCCGGGCCACGGACACGATCCGTGCGCGCCGGATGCGGAGCGAAAGCGGGCGACCAGGACGCCCAACACCGTTCGGAGCGTCCGGCTGAGCATGAATCCTGGCAACAGGACTCACTACCGCTCAGTCTCTAGGAACGGTATGCGCCCTGAGCCGCTGAGGGGCTGTCGGGCCGTCGCGTCCATCAGTGGCCGCAGGCGCATCCCGCGGCTGTCGTGGCCTCCTCGTCGGCCCGGCCGGTGCGGCAGCCGTCGCCGTCGGCCTCGCCGGCGGCCTCGGGGGCGGCGTTCTTGCCGAGGGTGTCGGCGTCGGCCTTGACCACGTAGACCTCCCAGGGCTCCTTGCCGGGGCCGTGGACCCACACCTTGTCCTGGAGGGCGTAGCAGCACGAGGTGTCGTTCTCCTCGAAGGTGGCCAGGCCGGCCTCCCTGAGCCGGGTGGTGGCGGCGTCGACCTGTTCGGTGGACTCGACCTCGACGCCGAGATGGTCCAGGCGCGTCTCCTCGCCGGGCTCGCCCTCGATCAGGACGAGCTTGAGCGGGGGTTCGGCGATGGCGAAGTTGGCGTAGCCCTCACGCCGCTTGGCCGGTTCGGTGCCGAAGAGCTTCGCGTAGAAGGCGATCGACGTTTCGAGGTCGCTGACGCGCAGGGCGAGTTGGGCGCGGGGCATGACATGTCTCCCATCAGCTTGCATTGATGTATCTCAATTCAGAGCTTGCGCCTTGCATCGATAAACGTCAACATAGAAGGATGTCGAATCAAGAGCTTGTGGTGCTCGGGCAGGACGAAGGGGCCGCCGACTGCTGCCCGGGGCTGCTGACCGCGCCTCTGGACGACGCCCAGGCGGCCGACCTGGCGAAGATCTTCAAGGCGCTCGGCGACCCGGTCCGGCTGCGCCTGCTGTCGCTGATCGCCTCGCGAGCGGGCGGCGAGGTCTGCGTGTGTGATCTGACCCCGGCCTTCGACCTGTCGCAGCCGACGATCTCGCATCACCTCAAGCTGCTGCGGCAGGCGGGCCTGATCGACTGCGAGCGGCGCGGTACGTGGGTCTACTACTGGATGCTTCCCGGCACCCTGGACCGGTTGTCCGCGTTCCTGACGACCGCGCGGACGGCGGATGCGACCACGCAGACCGCGAGGGCGACCACGCGGACGGCGAGTGCGACCGCGTGAGCGCGTCGCTCGGGCGCCGGGCCCTCGCCGAGGCGGTGGGTTCGGCCGCCTTGGTCGCGGTGGTGGTCGGATCCGGCATCCAGGCCACCGAGCTGACCGATGACATCGGCGTGCGGCTGCTGGCCAACTCCCTGGCCACCGTGTTCGGCCTGGGTGTGCTCATCACACTGTTCGGGCCGGTCTCCGGCGCGCACTTCAATCCCGTGATCACGCTCGCGGCCTGGTTCACCGGCCGCCGCGCTCCCGGCGGGCCGACCCTCCGGGACGTGGCCGCGTACGTCCCCGCGCAGACGGCCGGAGCGATCGGGGGTGCCGTCCTGGCCGACGCCATGTTCGCCAGGCCGCTGGTGCGGTGGTCCACCCACGACCGCTCCGCCGGTCACCTGTGGCTGGGCGAGCTGGTCGCGACGGCCGGGCTCGTCCTGCTGGTCTTCGGCCTCACCCGCACCGGCCGGGCCCACCTCGGGCCGGTCGCCGTGGCGTCGTACATCGGCGCTGCGTACTGGTTCACGTCCTCCACCTCGTTCGCCAATCCGGCGGTCACGATCGGCCGGGCCGTCACCGACACGTTCGCCGGCGTCGCACCCGCCTCGGTGGGCCCGTTCATCGTGGCGCAGGCCGCCGGCGGCGTACTCGGCCTCGCCCTCGTGGCCACCGTCTTCGCCCACTCCACCGCGGACCGGACGGGCGCCGTCCTCGCCGAGGGCGAACCCGAACTCGCCGCCCCCTCCAGCTCCTGACCCACCGAGCCCGGAAAGACACCCGCCATGACGCCTGCCGGCCAACGCCCGTCCGTCCCGTCCGTCCCACCAGTCCCGTCCACCCCGTCCGTCCTGTTCGTCTGCGTTCACAACGCCGGGCGCTCGCAGATGGCCGCCGCCTTCCTCACCCACCTGGCAGGAGAGCGCGTCCAGGTGCGTTCCGCCGGCTCCGCCCCGGCCGGCGCCGTGAACCCCGCCGTCGTCCGGGCCATGGCCGAGACGGGCATCGACATCTCGGCCGAGGTCCCCAAGGTGCTCACGGTGGAGTCGGTCCAGGCGTCCGATGTAGTGATCACGATGGGCTGCGGTGACACCTGCCCGGTCTTCCCCGGCACGCGCTACCTCGACTGGGAGCTCCCCGACCCCGCCGGACAGGGAGTGGAAGCGGTCCGCCCGATCCGCGACGAGATCGAAAAGCGCGTTCGCGGCCTGATCGACGAAATCGCCCCGGGGATCGCTGTACGGCGGGCCGCTTCGTAGCGATCTGGATAAAGTGAGACAAGATTCGCCCAGATTGACATATCCGGCGCAGGGTGAACGGGGACGACCATGGGCGGTGCGACCGAACGAGAAGGACAGCCCGTTCGCGGCGGGAAGGTCATGAGCTGGCTGTCGAAGCTGTTCGAGCTCAACCCCGCAGGACTCAACTGGCCGCGAGCGGTGGCGTTCCTCGACGTCGGGCTGGTGCCGCTGTTCGTCTTCTGGGCGATCGGGTACGAGCAGTACCTGCTCAGCGCGTTGTTCGGTCTGCTGTTCGCGGCGCTGGGCGACCCGGGGGGCGGCTACGGGCACCGCGCGTTCGACATCACAGTCTTCGCGCTGATGGGCGCCGGGGTGACCGCGCTGGGGTTCGGCATCGGAGCGGACGCCTGGGGCTGGCTGGTGCTCGCGACGTTCCTGGTCACGCTGGCGGCCGGGCTGGCCGCCGCGTTCGGGGTGCGCAGATTCGTCAAGGCCCTGCTTCTCAACGTCTGGTTCATCGTCGCCATCGGCGTCGAGTCCAGCCTTCACCAGCACGCCCACATCACCAGCTACACCTGGGCCCAGGTGCTCGCCTGGACCGGAGGGTCGGCGCTGTGGGTCGTGGTGACGTTCATCTGGTGGCTGCTGCGCGGACGGGCCGACCAGTCCCAGCCCTTCTCGGAGCTCCCGGGTGACACGTCGCGAAAGAAGCTGACCCGCCCCATGGCCCTGTTCGCGCTGATCCGCGCCCTGGTCATCGCCGGCACCATCGCACTCGCGTTCGGGCTGGACCTGTCGTACGGCTACTGGATCTCGATCGCGGCCATCATCGCGATGAGGCCGAGCCTGGAGCAGGCCACGCTCATCAGCGCACAGCGCCTTGTCGGAGCGGGCATCGGCGCCGTTGTGGCCATGTTGCTGTTGCTGGTGCCCGCGAGCGAACACGGACTCAAACTGTTCGCGGTGGAACGCGGACTCGAAGTGGTGGTGCTCGTCCTGCTGATGCACGGGGCGGCGGCCCGATTCTGGAACTACACGCTCTACAGCGCCGCCATCGCCGCGGGAGTGCTCATCCTGGTGGACCTTCCGCAGCCCTCCCACTATTCCGCCGAGGGCTACCGGGTGCTGTGGACGTTGTGCGGCATCGGGATCAGCCTGCTCGTCATGCTGCTGGCGGGCCTGTTCGCCAGACACAGGGCCGCGGCGCGACCACGGCAGGCCTGACGCCGGAGTTCTCCCGCCACTTGACCGAGCCGAGAAAGAGCAACCGGTGGGACAAAGGTCCAGCCCCGTACCCCTCGTACCCTGTCCCCGTGCCGTCCTCCCGCCTGCATCGCGTCGCCGTCCTCGTGCTCGTGGGTGCGAAGCCGCTCGATGTCGGCATTCCCGCGCAGGTGTTCACGACCCGCGCGAGCATGCCGTACGAGGTGCGCGTGTGCGGGGCGGAACCTGGTCTCGTGACCGGCGGCGACGGCCTGTCGTACTACGTCGCCCACGGCCTTGACGCGCTTGCGTGGGCCGACATCGTCTTCATCCCCGGCTACCGGTTCCCGGACCGCGACGACCCGCCGCAGGCCGTCGTCGACGCGCTCGTCGCAGCCCACGCCCGGGGCACGCGGCTCGCCGCCATCTCGACGGGCGCCTTCGCGCTCGCCGCCACGGGCCTGCTCGACGGCAGACGCGCCACGACGCACTGGCACTACTCGCGGGCGCTCGCGGCGAAGCATCCGCTCGTCCGGATCGACGAGAACGTCCTGTTCGTCGACGAGGGCAGCGTACTGACGTCGGCGGGCGCCGCCTCGGGCATCGACCTGTGCCTGCACATACTGCGCGGCGACCTCGGAGTGGCCGCGTCGAACCACGCGGCCCGGCGCCTGGTCGCGGCCCCCTACCGCAGCGGCGGTCAAGCGCAGTACGTGCCGCGCAGCGTGCCCGAGCCGCTCGGCGAGCGGTTCGCCGCCACCCGCGAGTGGGCGCTGCACCGGCTCGGCGAGCCCCTCACCCTGGAGCTGCTCGCGGGGCATGCGGGGGTCTCGCCGCGTACGTTGTCGCGGCGCTTCGTCGAGGACACGGGGTACACACCGATGCAGTGGGTCATGCGTGCCCGCATCGACGTCGCCCGTGAGCTGCTCGAGCGTTCGGAACGGAGCGTGGAGCAGATCGCCGCCGACGTCGGTCTGGGCACCGGTGCGAATCTGCGGCTGCACTTCCAGCGCATCCTCGGCACCACGCCGAGCGAGTACCGGCGCACTTTCGCCCGGGGCGAGTAGCCCGCAGCCGCGAGGCGCGTTCGTGGCGCGATCCTTTTGAACCATGGCGATCACGCCGCTGTCACGGGCGGATGCCGCACGCGACGCTGGTGGCGACCCGCAGGGACCGAAGGGACACCGCTCATGACTCGCATCGCCATCAACGGATTCGGCCGCATCGGACGCAATGTGCTGCGCGCACTGCTCGAACGCGACAGCGACAGCGGCCTCGACATCGTCGCCGTCAACGACCTCACGGAGCCCGCCACCCTCGCCCGGCTGCTCGCCTACGACTCGACGGCCGGCCGGCTCGGTCGCCCGGTGACCGCCGAGGGGGACGTCCTCGTCGTCGACGGCCGTCGCATCACGGTGCTCGCCGAGCGCGAACCGGCGCAGCTGCCGTGGGCCGAACTCGGCGTCGACATCGTCCTGGAAGCCACCGGCCGCTTCACCTCGGCGAAGGCCGCCCGCGCCCACCTGGACGCCGGCGCGAAGAAGGTACTCGTCAGCGCGCCGTCGGACGGCGCCGACGTCACGCTCGCGTACGGGGTCAACACCGACGCGTACGACCCGGACATGCACACGATCGTCTCGAACGCCTCGTGCACGACCAACGCGCTCGCGCCGCTGGCCGCGGTGCTCGACGACCTCGCGGGCATCGAGCACGGCTTCATGACGACGGTGCACGCCTACACGCAGGAGCAGAACCTGCAGGACGGCCCGCACCGCGACGCCCGCCGCGCCCGCGCCGCCGCCGTCAACATCGTGCCGACCACGACGGGCGCCGCCAAGGCGATCGGCCACGTGCTGCTGAACCTCGACGGCAAGCTGTCGGGCGACTCGATCCGCGTGCCGGTTCCGGTGGGCTCGATCGTCGAACTCAACACGACCGTCGCCCGCGACGTGACGCGCGACGATGTGCTGGCGGCGTACCGCGCCGCGGCGGAGGGCCCGCTCGCCGGCATCCTCGAGTACTCGGACGACCCGCTCGTGTCGTCCGACATCACGGGCAACCCGGCCTCGTCGATCTTCGACTCGGCCCTCACCCGCGTCGACGGCCGCCACGTCAAGGTGGTCGCCTGGTACGACAACGAGTGGGGCTTCTCGAACCGCGTGATCGACACTCTCAAGCTCCTCGCCACCCGCTGACGGGGACCGAGGGCGGTCGCCCCCGCCATCCGCCAACCAGGGCTCAGTTCCTGCTCACACTCTGCGCCAAGCGCTGAGCAGCTCCTCGGGGCCGTACACCGCCTGAAGGCCGGAACAACCGATCCCGCTGCGGGAGACCGCCACGAGCGGTACCGGCTCGTCGGTGATCGCTGCCCGGTGCTTCTGCAGCGCGGCCAGGTCGTGGCTGTCGAACGCGGAGTTCTCCAGCCACTTGACCGAGCCGAGAAAGAGCAACTGCCTGGCCACCGGCTGTCGGTCGGCGCCCACCAAGTCGATTTCGACGTCGTTGCTGCGGGTCCAGTACCCGCCGATCGCCGGGGCAGCGGGCAGGAGCCCGTCCGGAAGGAGGCGGGCGAGGGATTCCCGGACCAGGGGCTCGATCGCGCGGCCACGCCAGCTCGTCCACCGCTCCTTGATCCGGCTCAGTGTGAGATCTCCCCGCATCCGCTCGATCTCCGCCATGTGCGGATCCAGAAACGCGAGCCAGAACCGCAGGTAGGGGTCGGCCACGCGGTAGCGGCGTTCCTTCGACGGCCGCGGTGAGAGGGGCAGCTCGGCGGCCACGACCCGTTTCTCGGTCAGGACGTCAGTGGCTCGGGTGAGCGTGGTGTGGGCGATGCCGCCGGCCGCGCGCGCGATGTTGGTGAAGGTTCGCTCCCCGGATCCGATGGCACGCAGGACCTCCCTGCTCATCGCCCGCGGTGGGAACTCCGCGGCCAGGGAGCGTTCGGCGGAGACCAGCAGTGCCGAGATCGGGTTGTCCAGCGAGTCGCGGAGAAACTCCCAGACGTCCCCTCCGGCCCGCCACTCGGCGCAGATCAGAGGGAGCCCTCCCGTGATCAGAGCGGCGTCGAACGCGGCTGCCGGTGACAGGCCGAGCATCTCGCCGATGTCGGCGGGGTTCAGCGGCCCCACGATCATTTCCCGGCCCCGCTGGTGGAAGGGGCGGTCGTAGCTGTTCAGCGCCTCCATCATCGACAGATCGGATCCGACCAGGAGGAGGAGCACGGGCTTGCGGCTGAGCAGCCGGTCCCATGCCCGCTGAAGCATGCCCTCGAAGGCGTCGACGCGGTCCATGAGATACGGAACCTCGTCGATGACGACGACGCTGGGGGTGTCGTCGGGCAGGATCTCCGCAAGGAGCCTGAACGCTGCGTTCCACTGATCGGGGGTTTCCTCCGCGAACAGTCTCCGCTCCGGCAGGGTGGATCTGGCAACGGTGTCGAGCAGCTCCGACAACTCGTCCTCCGCCGTGCCGCCGGCCGCGGTGAAAAAGAGGTACGGCGTCTCGGTCCGCCGGAGGAACTCCTCGACGAGGCTGGACTTGCCCACCCGCCGTCTCCCCCGCATGAGGACACACTGCCCCGGCTTCGCCGATCCGACGGCATCCTGAACCGCCTGCAAAGCGTTGCCGAGCACACGCAGCTCACGGTCCCGCCCGATGAAGCGACGCATCTCCGACCTCCCGATGGAGATAGTATCGACAGGGATACTATCTCCGCCGATACTATCTGCGGGCTGGAGCCCGAGTGCCGGGCGCGCTTCAACCGGAAGACGCAGGGCTCCGGCAGTTCGGCCGACACCGCTCACCATGCCGCCGTCTCCGGCCCAAGTACCGGCACGGCTGCGTGCCGATCGGTGGGTCGCTGAGCCCGAACACCGACTGAGAAGGCAATTGAGACGGACAACGTCGAAGGGCCCCACCGCGAACGGTGGGGCCCTTCGACATCGTGCCCGGTGAGGCACTGGCGGAGGATACGAGATTCGAACTCGTGAGGGGTTGCCCCCAACACGCTTTCCAAGCGTGCGCCCTAGGCCTCTAGGCGAATCCTCCGCCGGAAACATTACATGACGTCGAGGAGTGCTTGCGAACTCGTTCGAGGGCGGGGGAGGGGGGACGGGTGGGGCCCGTGGATCGGGTAGGCTGGGGTCAGCCCCTCACGCGGCGCTATCTGACTGAACTCCCCCAGGGCCGGAAGGCAGCAAGGGTAGGTTGGCTCTGGCGGGTGCGTGGGGGGTCTTTCGTTTCGGGGCTTTCGGTTTCGGGTCTTCGTCGGGTCCCTCAGGGGCCTGCCCCCGTCTTGTCGTCTGCTTCCCGTGGGCTTGTCGTCTGCTTCGCGCGCCTGGGCTTCCGAGGATGCCCGGGCAGTCGCGGGCGAGGCCTGCCTCAGGGGGCTCGGCAGGAGCCTCGGTGAGGGGCTGACCTGCGGTGGTTTCCGGGGTGGGCCCTGGGCGGGGCGGGTTGTCAGTAGGCGGCTATAACCTCGTATGCGTGTCGTCTCTCGCGCTGTACCGCCGCTATCGCCCGGAGTCGTTCGCCGAGGTCATCGGACAGGGGCATGTCACTGATCCGCTGCAGCAGGCGCTGCGGAACAACCGGGTCAATCACGCGTACCTGTTCAGCGGTCCGCGCGGGTGCGGGAAGACGACCAGTGCGCGGATTCTCGCCCGGTGTCTGAACTGCGAGCAGGGGCCCACGCCGACGCCCTGTGGTCAGTGCCAGTCGTGCCAGGACCTCGCGCGGAACGGACCGGGCTCGATCGACGTGATCGAGATCGACGCCGCGTCGCACGGTGGTGTGGACGACGCCCGTGAGCTGAGGGAGAAGGCGTTCTTCGGGCCGGCGGGCAGCCGGTACAAGATCTACATCATCGACGAGGCCCACATGGTCACGTCGGCGGGATTCAACGCGCTGTTGAAGGTGGTCGAGGAGCCGCCGGAGCATCTGAAGTTCATCTTCGCGACCACCGAGCCCGAGAAGGTCATCGGGACCATTCGGTCGCGTACGCACCACTATCCGTTCCGGCTCGTGCCGCCCGGCACCTTGCGGGACTACCTCGCCGATGTGTGCGGGCGGGAGAAGATCCCCGTTGAGGAGGGGGTGCTTCCGCTCGTCGTGCGGGCCGGGGCCGGGTCCGTGCGTGACTCGATGTCCGTCATGGACCAGTTGCTGGCGGGGGCCGCTGAGGACGGTGTCACGTATGCCATGGCCACGTCGCTGCTGGGATATACGGACGGGTCCTTGCTCGACTCCGTCGTCGAGGCGTTCGCGGCCGGGGACGGTGCCGCCGCCTTCGAGGTCGTGGACCGGGTCATCGAGCGTGGGAACGATCCGCGGCGGTTCGTCGCGGATCTGCTGGAGCGGTTGCGGGATCTGGTGATCCTCGCTGCCGTTCCTGACGCGGCCGAGAAGGGACTCATCGACGCGCCCGCCGATGTCGTGGAGCGGATGCAGGCACAGGCGGGGGTCTTCGGCGCCGCCGAGCTCAGCCGGGCCGCCGATCTCGTCAATGAGGGGTTGACCGAGATGCGGGGGGCGAACTCGCCCCGGCTGCAGTTGGAGCTCATCTGTGCGCGCGTGATGCTGCCCGCGGCGTACGGCGACGAGCGTTCCGTCATGGCCCGCCTCGACCGTATCGAGCGCGGTGTGAACTTCTCCGGGGGCGGGGCCGGGCCCGCCATGGGATACGTGCCCGGGCCCGACACCCATGGGTTCGCGGGGGCGGCGCCTGCCGGAGGGCCCGCTGTTCAGGGTGCTCACGGCGCACAGGGCGCTCAGGGCGCTCACGGCGCACAGGGTGCCGCTCCGGCTGGAGTCGAGCCTGTGGTTCCGCCCGGGGGCGGGCCTGCGGCGGCTCGTGCGGCGGTGCGGTCGGCCGGGGGAACCGGGGGAACCGGGGGGCCCGGTGCAGTCGGCGGAGTCGGCGCGGCTGGTGTCGGTACCGGGGCGGGGCAGGTGCGGCAGCAGGGCGGCGGGCCCGCCGGGGCCGGGGCTCCGGCCGCTGCCGTGGAGCCCCCCGCGCCCGCGGGAGCCGACACAGGCCCTGGTGCGGGGGCGCCCGCTGCGGCACCGGGGCACGCGCCGGCCGCCGAGCAGCCTTCCGCTCCTTCCGCTCCTTCCGCACCTTCTGCTCCTGCCACTCCTTCCGTTTCGTCCGCTCCTGCCGCTCCCGGCGCCTGGCCCACCGCTGCCCCCGCGGGTGGCGGTCGGCGGCCCGGTGGCTGGCCGACGGCGGCCCCTGCGGGTGGGGGGCGCGGCGGGGCGCAGGCACAAGGAGGCAGCGGCGCTCAGGGCGGTCAGGGGGGTCGGCCGCCAGCGGCTCCCGCTCCTGCTCCCGCTCCTGCTCCCGGCCCCGCCTCCACGCCCCCGAGCGCCACGCCCCCCGCTTCCGCTCCCGCCGCCGGTGGGCTCGACCCCCGCATGCTCTGGCCGAACATCCTGGAGGCGGTGAAGAACCGCCGCCGGTTCACCTGGATCCTGCTCAGCCAGAACGCCCAGGTGGCCGGTTTCGACGGCACCACCCTGCAGATCGGGTTCGTCAACGCCGGGGCCCGGGACAACTTCGCGAGCAGCGGCAGCGAGGACGTGCTGCGGCAGGCGCTGTCCGAGCAGTTCAACGTCCAATGGAAGATCGAGGCGGTTGTCGATCCGTCGGGCGGCTCGGCGCCGATGCCGGGTCCTGCGGGTGGTTCGGCAGGCCCGGGTGGTTACGGCGGAGCGGCCGGAGCGAGCGGCCCGGGTGGTTACGGCTCCTATGGCGGAGCCGGTGGCGGTGGTGGCGGAGGCGGATATGGCGGGGCGCCCTCCTCGTCGCCCCAGTCCTCGGCACCGGCACCGGCACAGGGCCAGCCACCGGCATCGCGCCCGTCGTCCCAGTCGGGCCCGGGGTCCGCCGCGGGGGAGGGCAGACCGGCCCCGGCCACCGCGTCGGCGCCCCCGCCATCCCGCCCGGCTCCGGAGCCTGCGCACATCTCGCCCGAGGACGACATTCCCGAGGACGACGATCCCGACCTCGACGAGTCCGCCCTCTCCGGGCACGAGCTGATCGTGCGGGAGCTGGGCGCGACGGTGGTGGAGGAGTTCACCAACGAGTAGCGGACCGCTGAAGTGCGAGGGCCGCTGAAGTGCGAGGACCACTGACGTACGGAGTGGTCCCTCGTACCGGAATCTCAGGTTCCTTAGGACGAACCCACAAGCCTCCCGCCCCACCGCCTTCGGCATCCCCCACAAGGACAGCCTCCCGGGCCGGATAGGCTGACCCCGTGAAGGTCCTCGTCATCGGTAGCGGCGCCCGCGAACACGCCCTGTGCCGTTCCCTGTCCCTCGACCACGATGTCACCGCCCTGCACTGCGCCCCCGGCAACGCGGGCATCGCGGAGGTGGCCGAGCTGCACCAGGTCGACGCCCTGGACGGCGGGGCGGTGGCCGCGTTGGCCACGGAGCTCGGCGCCGAACTGGTCGTCGTGGGGCCGGAGGCTCCGCTCGTCGCCGGTGTCGCCGACGCCGTGCGCGAGGCGGGCATCCCCTGCTTCGGTCCCTCCAAGGAAGCCGCCCAGCTGGAGGGTTCCAAGGCCTTCGCCAAGGAGGTGATGGCGGGAGCGGCCGTGCCCACAGCCCGTTCGTACGTGTGCACGACACCCGCCGAGGTCGAGGAGGCCCTCGACGCCTTCGGCGCGCCGTACGTCGTGAAGGACGACGGCCTCGCCGCGGGCAAGGGCGTCGTCGTCACCAGCGACATCGAGCAGGCCACGGCCCACGCGAACGCCTGTGAGCGCGTCGTGATCGAGGAGTACCTCGACGGGCCCGAGGTCTCGCTGTTCGCGATCACCGACGGCGAGACCGTCCTCCCGCTCCAGCCCGCGCAGGACTTCAAGCGAGCCCTGGACGGCGACGAAGGCCCGAACACCGGTGGCATGGGCGCGTACTCCCCGCTCCCCTGGGCCGACCCGAAACTGGTCGACGAGGTTCTGCAGACCGTGCTGCAGCCGACGGTCGACGAGATGCGGCGCCGCGGCACGCCGTTCTCCGGCCTGCTGTACGCGGGTCTGGCGATCACGAGTCGTGGCGTACGGGTCATCGAGTTCAACGCCCGCTTCGGCGACCCCGAGACCCAGGTGGTCCTGGCCCGCCTGAAGACCCCGCTGGCCGGCGTCCTGCTCGCCGCCGCGAACGGCACTCTCGCCGACCTCGAACCCCTCCGCTGGAGCGACGACGCGGCCGTCACCGTGGTCGTGGCCTCGCACAACTACCCCGGCACCCCGCGCACCGGCGACCCGATCACCGGGCTCGACGAGGTGGCGGCCCAGGACGCCCCGCAGGCGTACGTCCTGCACGCCGGCACCAAGCGCGACGGTGACGCCGTGGTGAGCGCGGGCGGCCGGGTGCTGTCCGTCACGGCGGTCGGCGAGGACCTGACCGAGGCGCGCGAGCGGGCGTACGCGGCGGTCGGGCGCATCGGGCTCGACGGTTCGCAACACCGGACCGACATCGCGGCGAAAGCCGCGGCCGGAGCGCACGGGGCCGCGTGACCCTGGGTGTTCCCTCCCCGCTCCTGGGCCCCGGTTCCCTCTGGGAATCCGGGGCCCCATGCTTGCTCAGCGTCATCCACCTCTCCCCAGAGCCATTCCATCGAGTGACCGATGGCCCATCCGGCTGACGTGGCCCAAACGCCCCAACTAGGGTGCGGCGCAAGCAGTCCGGCACTTGGCCCACCCGGCATTGCGGTGTCAGTGGCGGGTGCCACAGTGGGGGAGTGAGCAACGCCAGGCCATCCGGAGGCGAGCGCGGTGACGTACACCGTCACGGCGGGCGCCGTGCGGTGCACGGGACGGTGGGGACGGTAGGCGCGGTGCACGAGACAGTCGGGACGGTTGGGACGGTGCACGAGACAGTCGGGACGGTTGGGGGTGACGGCCGGTCGTGACCGGTATGGGTGTGGAGGTCGGCGCGCAGGCCGCGCGTTCCCGGGCCCTCGCCGTGCTGCGCGTCCGCAGCCGGGCGGTGGCCGTAGCCCTCCTGCCCGCGGCCGTCGCCGTCGTGCTGTTCGTCGGCGGGAGCACCGGCCACATCACCGGCGCCGGCTGGCCGGTGACGCGCTGGATCATGGCGGTGCTGGCGGTTGTCGTCCTCCTCTGTGCCGCGGGCATCGCGCTCGTCGTCGCCCGTGCGAGGCCCGCCACGAGCCCCACGGTCCCGGTCGCCGAGGAGTCGGCACCCGACCTGTACCGCCTGGTGCGGGACCTGGCCGACCGGCTCGACGTCCCGGCACCCTCCGCGATAGCGCTCACCCCTGACTGCGACAGCTGGCTGGAGGACCGCACCCACCGCTCGCACGGCCCGCCGTCGGCGCGTGAGCGCGGGGGTGGGACCGGCCTGGGAGGCGCAGAGGACGGCATCTCGGTCTTCAGCGACGGAAGCGGCAGGGATACGACGACGCACGGCCGGCGCGGTGAGCCCACCGCACCCGTGCTCGTGATCGGCTCCCCCTTCCTGTGGTGGATGCGGGTCGGGGAACTGCGCGCCGTCCTCGCTCCGGTCGTCGCGGGTACGGGGCCGTCGGCCCACCCGGACATAGCCGCCGCCCGCCGTTTCGTACGAGGGCTGGACGCTGCCGTGGCGGTGACGACGGCACCTGAACGGGGCCCCCTGGTCCGGACGGTGCTGACCGGTGTGGGGTGGGTGGCCCGCCTGCTGCTGCGCGGTTGCCGCGGTCATGCCGCCGAGATGGAGCGGGGCGTGGCGGCAGCGGCGGCCGAGCGTGCACAGGCTGTGGACTACGGTCTGCGGATCGTCGCCCAGGAGCAGGTCGGCCTCGCGTACGCGGGCTGGGACCGGCTGCTCACCCGGGTCGCGCTGCCCGCCTGGCGCATGGGCCGCTGGCCGTCCCGTCTCGACGCGGGTGTCGTGGCGGCGCTCACGGAGCTGTCCCGTCGCGACCGCCTGGCCGAGGGTTTCGCCTCCCGGCTGGGTGAGCGTCCGGCCTGCGACCTCCTGGAGGAACCCGGCGTGGTCGACGAGGCCGCGTCCCTGCTCGCCGCCCGCCTCTTCCACGGCGGCCCCGCCGAGTGCGGGCCCGACTGGGCACCGGTGGACTGGCGCGAGTACCCCGACGAGGTCGTCGACCGGAAGTGGCGCACGGACGCGGCCCGGCTCCACCGTGTCCTGGACGCCCTCGGAGTCCGGCACGCGGCGCACTCGGGGGAGCCCCGGCCCGGCGGGCCGACCCTGGCCCGCGTGCTGAACCACCTGACGGCCCGCGGAGCCGAGCCGAGACCGCCCCTTGAGCCCACCCCCGATGAACCCACCCCCACCACCCCCGGAACCACAGGCACAACGCCGACACAGACACAGACACAGACACAGACACCGGCGGACGAGGCGGACAAGGCGGACGCGGGCCTGGGGGGCCTGGGGGGCCTGAGAGACGAGCCGGGCGAGCCGGGCCTCCGCAGCGAGCAGGCGGCCGCGCTGGCGGCCGGGCTGAGCGCCGAGGTGGCCCGGGAAGAGGCGTCGGCGGGTACGCAGCCGGTGCCCGGCGGCGCGGCGGAACCGCAGGGCCCGGACCGAGCCCTGTGGGACGACATACTGCCGCTCTTCCCCCTGCAACCCCCTCGTACGGGCCGCGAGCTCCTCGCCGACCACGTCACGGCGATGGTGTGCTGCGCCGCGATGGACACGGCAGGCGCGACACCGGGGCTGGACTGGCTGGACGGCCCGTCCCTGCTGATCAACGGCGAGCGAGCTGTCGATCTCGCCCCCCGCGTTCTGACCCTCGTCGAGGACGGCGACCCGGACCCGCTCCGGGACTGGCTCCGGCACCTGGGCGTCCGCCCGGAGAAGCCGGTCCGCCTCGTCTGAGCGCGAGTACAACGCGCCCCACCGCCCGCACGCGGCAAGCGAAACCCCACCCTTGGGCGGAGCGCTACGTTCCGTTCACGTCAATTCGCGACGAACGGTGACGGAGCGCGTGCGTAATGTGATGTGCTGGGATCGTTCGAGCACATGGCACGGGCATAGACGGATCGGCGCACGCGGGCCGCACCACTGGCGGCCACAAGCACCACCCACGCACCAGGGGCACCAAAGGCACCGCCCGCACAATCACCACGCCACAAGCACGACGAACAGCCGCCACGAACGGCCAACGCAGGACAACGCAGGACCGCAGGACAACGCAGGACCGCAGGACCGCAGGACAACGGGGGCACGAGGGAGGGGAGCACGTATGGGGTCTGAGAAGATCCGCCGCTGGGAGTCGGGCGCACTCGCACACGCCGTGACGGACCCCTTCGGCCAGGGTCCCGTCCCCTGGCTCCGGGGCGCCGAGACCTACTTCGACGACAGTGGCCAGATCGTCCCCTGGTACGTCGACCAGACCGACGAGCACACGCCGTCCGGCTCCACACCCCGCAAAGGAGCCGGCGGAGCCAGGGGCCCCCGGGTCCCCGGCCCCCGAAGGGAACCCGAACACGTCAACGGCCCCCGCGCCGCCGACGACGTGCGCCGCCAGATCAAGGGGTTCACGACCACCGGCGCCACGGTCCCCGGTGAGTCGATCGACTTCCACATCACGGTGGACCCGCCCCAGGAGTTCAGCGTCGACATCTACCGGATCGGGCACTACGGGGGCGACGGCGCCAGCAAGATCACCACCAGCCCGCGCCTGTCCGGCATCGTCCAGCACCCGCCGCTCACCGCCGACCGCACCGTCTCCTGTCACCACTGGTGGCTCTCCTGGCGCCTGCAGGTCCCGACCAACTGGAAGATCGGCGCGTACGTGGCCGTGCTCACCACCGCCGACGGCTACCGCTCGCACGTCCCGTTCACCATCCGCGACAACCACCCGGCCGACCTGCTCCTCGTCCTGCCGGACGTGACCTGGCAGGCGTACAACCTGTACCCGGAGGACGGCCGCACCGGCGCCAGCCTGTACCACGCCTGGGACGAGGACGGCCGTCTCCTCGGTGAGGCGGACGCGGCGACCACGGTCTCCTTCGACCGCCCGTACGCGGGCGCGGGCCTGCCCCTCCACGTCGGCCACGCCTACGACTTCATCCGCTGGGCCGAGCGCTACGGCTACGACCTCGCCTACGCCGACGCCCGCGACCTGCACGCCGGCCGCGTCGACCCCACCCGCTACAGCGGCCTGGTCTTCCCCGGGCACGACGAGTACTGGTCGCACGCCATGCGCCGCACCGTGGAACTCGCCCGTGACCAGGGCACCTCCCTCGTCTTCCTCTCCGCCAACACCATGTACTGGCAGGTGGAGCTGGCCCCGTCCCCGTCCGGCGTCCCCGACCGGCTGCTGACCTGCCGCAAGCGAAAGGGACCGGGCAGGCCCGTACTGTGGCGCGAGATCGACCGGTCCGAGCAGGAAGTGATCGGCATCCAGTACGAGGGGAGGGTGCCCGACCCCCACCCGCTGGTCGTGCGCAACGCGGACCACTGGCTGTGGGAGGCGACCGGCACACAGGAGGGCGACGAACTGGAGGGCATGGTCGCCGGCGAGGCCGACCGGTACTTCCCGCGCGCCCCGCTCCCCGAGCACCAGGGCCGCATCCTTCTCGCGCACTCGCCGTACCGGGACAGCGAGGGCGTCATCCGCCACCAGGAGACCTCCCTCTACCGGGCTCCCTCCGGCGCCTGGGTGTTCGCTTCGGGAACGTTCGCCTGGTCCCCGGCCCTCGACCGCCCCGGCCATGTCGACACCCGTATCCAGCGAGCCACGGCCAACCTCCTGGACCGCATCTGCAAGCGGGAATGACCCCCTCCGGTCCTCCCTCCGGGAGGGCACCCGGGTGGACCCCCAGCTGGACCGATCCCCCGCATACGGGAGAATCGAGCCACTTGGACATCACCACGCGGAGGAACCGTGCCCGGATTCGTAGAAAAGCCCGAGCCCATCCAGGTGCCGGGCCTGGTGCATCTGCACACCGGCAAGGTGCGCGAGCTGTACCGGAACGAGGCCGGCGACCTCGTGATGGTCGCCAGTGACCGCACGTCCGCCTTCGACTGGGTGCTGCCGACCGAGATCCCGGACAAGGGCCGCGCCCTGACCCAGCTCTCGCTGTGGTGGTTCGACCAGATCGCCGACCTGGTCCCGCACCACGTCCTGAGCACCGACCTCCCGGCCGGTGCGCCCGCCGACTGGGAGGGCCGCACCCTGGTCTGCAAGTCCCTGCGGATGGTGCCCGTGGAGTGCGTGGCCCGCGGGTACCTCACGGGCTCGGGCCTCGCCGAGTACAAGGAGACCCGCACGGTCTGCGGCCTCGCCCTGCCCGAAGGACTCGTCGACGGCTCGGAACTCCCCGCCCCGATCTTCACCCCCGCCACCAAGGCCGCGGTCGGCGACCACGACGAGAACGTCTCCTACGAGGAGGTCGCCCGCCAGGTCGGCGCCGACACCGCAGCCCAGCTGCGCCAGGCGACCCTCGCCGTCTACGACCGTGCCCGTGAGATCGCCCGGGAGCGCGGCATCATCCTCGCGGACACGAAGTTCGAGTTCGGCTTCGAATCCAATGCTGTGGCCCAAGGGGCCTCCGTTGAGGGTGGTGGTGGGCGACGGGAGGGCGACACCCTGGTCATCGCCGACGAGGTCCTCACCCCCGACTCCTCCCGCTTCTGGCCCGCCGACCAGTGGCAGCCGGGCCGCACCCAGGCGTCCTTCGACAAGCAGTTCGTACGGGACTGGCTCACCTCCCCGGCCTCCGGCTGGGACCGCACGGGCGAGGAGCCCCCGCCGCCCCTGCCCGAGGAGATCGTGGCCGCGACCCGCGCGAAGTACGTCGAGGCGTACGAGCGTCTGACGGGCACGACCTGGAGCTGACCGCAGGCCCTGCCCCCGGGCCCTGCCCCGGGACCGCTGACCCTGACTGACCGCACGACGAAGGCCCCGGTCGAGATGACCGGGGCCTTCGTGAAGCGAGCGGACGACGAGGCTCGAACTCGCGACCTCAACCTTGGCAAGGTTGCGCTCTACCAACTGAGCTACGTCCGCACTGCGCCGTGGCGCGAGAGCAACTATACCCAACCTCGCTCACGGGCGAGACGTACCGCGGCATGACGGTTCTCGGCCCCGAGCTTGGTGGCGGCCGACGACAGGTAGTTCCGTACGGTCCCCGGTGACAGCGCGGCCCGTTCGGCGATCTCCGTGACGGGCGCCCCGTCGGCGGCCAGCTCCAGCACCTCGGCCTCCCGCGTGGTCAGCGGTGAGTCCCCGGCGGAGATCGCGTCGGCGGCCAACTCCGGGTCCACGTAACGGTTCCCCGCATGCACCGTGCGGATGATCTCGGCGAGCCGCTGGGCGCTGACGGTCTTGGGGACGAACCCGCGCACTCCCGCCGCGAGGGCCCGCTTCAGATGCCCGGGCCGCCCGTGACTGGTCACGATCAGCACCTGGCAGCCGGGCAGTTCGGCGCGCAGGGATGTGGCGACCTTCACACCGTCCGCGCCGGGCATCTGAAGATCCAGGACGGCGACGTCGGGCTCGTGCGCCCGTGCCATGGCCAGCGCCTCGGGGCCGGTCGCGGCCTCGGCGACGATCACGAGGTCGTCCTCCAGGGCGAGCAGTGCCGCCAGGGCGCCCCGGATCAGATGCTCGTCGTCGGCGAGCAGCAGCCGCACACTCACGCCGTGACCTCGCTGACCGCCAACGGCACATCGGCCACCACCCGGAACACGCCCTTGCGCACCCGGCCGGCCTCCAGGGTCCCGTCCACCGCGGCGAGCCGCTCCCGCAGCCCGGCCAGCCCCGAGCCCCGGCTCTCCGGTGGGACGTCGGACGCCCCGTCGTTCTCCACGGTCAGCACCACACGCCCCTCCAGCACCCGTATCCCCACCTCACACCGCCCGGCATCCCCGTGCCGCAGTACGTTCGTGGCCGCCTCCCGCACGACCCACCCCAGGGCCGACTGCACGTCGGCGGGCAGCCCGGCCGTCTCCCCGCGCACCTCGCACGCGATGCCGGCTGCGGTCAACACCCCGTGGGCACCGGCCAGTTCGGCCCCCAGATCGATCTCCCGGTACCCGCGTACGACGTCCCGCACCTCGCGCTGCGACTCCTGCGCGATCCGCTGCACCTCGATCATCTGCTCCACGGCCTCGGGACGCTCCCGGCGAGCCAGCTGCACCGCGAGCTCGCTCTTGAGCGCGATCACGGCCAGGTTCCGGCCGATCACGTCGTGCAGGTCGCGCCCGAAGCGCAGCCGCTCCTCGGCGACGGCGAGCCGGGCACGGGTCTCGCGGGCCTCGTCGAGTTCGTAGACGGCGTTGAGGAGCCACACGGAGAACATGGAGGTGGCGGCGAGGAACGCGGCGCCCACCAGGACCGCGATCCCGATACCCAGCGCGGCCGCCCCGGGGACGCCCAGAGGGAGGGACACCGCAGCCGTGCCGGCCGCGAAGCCCGTCACCACTGCGAACACCCGCCGCCGGTTGCGGACCCCGAGCGCGATGGTGCCCGCGCCGAATACCAGCACACCCGCGAAGACGGTGCCCGCGGCCGTGTCGACCGCGTCGCCCTTCGGGCCGTACTCCTGGAGCGCCAGCGCGGCGACGGCGAGCGAGAAGGTGGCCGCGCCGAGCGTCCACAACAGCCGCAGCGGTTGTTCGCGCCGGCCGCGAGTCCAGTCGAGCGCCCGTGAGGCGGTCACGGCGCACAGTGCCGCGTGCCCGGTCACCAGGGCCAGCAGCCAGCTCGCGAGGCCCGAGCCCACCTGGCCGAGCACCGGGAGCCCGATCGCCGCACCCTCGATCACGGCGAAGAAGTGGAACGACCAGCGGGTGTACGTCTCGACCTTGGCGGGCGTGCTCTTGCGCCGCCACCAACCGCCCGTACCGCTCATCCCCTCGTACCCCCCACGGGTCAGCGCCGCGGCTCCCACCGGAACCACCGCCGTACAGCAAACACCGCGAGCACGGTCCAGGCCACCGCCGTGGCGACGGCGCCCAGGGTGTCGTGCGCGGACAGCTCCCCGGTCCAGCCGCCGCGCAGCAGCGTGATCACCGGTGTCAGCGGCAGCAGTTCGCACAGCGAGGCCAGGTTGTCGGGCATGAGCTCCAGCGGGAAGAACGTGCCCGACCCGAGCAACGAGATCAGCATCAGCGGCATGGCGGCGACCTGGGCGCCCTCCACGCTCTTGCTGAAGCTCGCCACGACGGCCGCGAGAGCGGGCCACATGACGAATCCCAACAACAGCCCCAGAAGGGCGAGAAGAGGTGCCTCGGGCGCCCCGACGTCCATGAGTACGGCACAGGCGACCACCAGAACCACGCACTGGACGAGGCCGATCACCACCGACGGCAGCGCGGCGCCGGCGAGGATCTCCACGTCCCGCAGCTCTCCGGTGCGCAGCCGCTTGAGGACCAGCTCCTCGCGCCGGGCCGCGTACACGCTCACCAGGGAGCTGTAGACCGCGAAGAGCAGCGAGAACCCGACGACGGACGGCAACAGGACGGAGCCCACCGAGAGTCCGGTGCCGTCCAGGTCCATCTGGTCGATCGTCGAGCGCAGGCTGAACGGCATGACCAACGGCACGAACAGCGCCGCCACCAGCGTGGCCTTCGTGCGGGTCAGCAGGGTCAACTCGGCCCGGGCCAGGGCGGCCATGCGCCCGGCGGGCGTGGTCGTCCCCGACGTGCCCGTCGTCTGCGCGGGAGTACCCGCCCGCACGTTCGTCGACGCGCTCATACGGCGGCCCCCTTTCCGGCCTTCGCCTCAACACGCGCCTCGTCAGCGATGCCGGAGGCCCCCGAGGCCTCGCGGGCGATCCGCAGGAACGCCTCCTCCAGGGACGCCGAGCGGATGTCGAGGCCGCCGAGCTCGACGCGGGCGTGCTCGGCCCACAGCAGCAGCCGGGTGGCGGTGCGCTGGAGTTCGTTCGTCCGCAGCCGGACCGTGCGGCCCGCCGTCTCGTGGTCGGTCACGCCGAGTTCGGCCAGTGGGGGAAGGTCGCCCAGGAAGTAGCCGCCGGGCAGGTCGAAGGAGATGCGGGACGGCTGGGTCGCGGTGACCTCCGCCGGGGTGCCGGTCGCCGCGATACGGCCCTCGTGGAGGATCGCCAGGCGGTCGGCCAGGTCCTCCGCCTCTTCCAGGTAGTGCGTGGTGAGCAGGACCGTCGTACCCCCGTCACGAAGCTCCCGCACCAACTCCCAGGTGTCCTGACGTCCTTCGGCGTCGAGTCCGGTCGTCGGCTCGTCGAGGAAGAGGACCTCGGGGCGGCCGAGGAGTGCGAGCGCCAGGTCGAGGCGCCGTTTCTCACCTCCGGACAGCTGCTTCACCCGCACCCCGGACCGCTTGGCCAGGCCGACGAGTTCCAGGGCCTCCCCCGTGGGGCGCGCCCCGCTCGTGCAGCCCGCCCACATCCGCACCGTCTCCGCGACGGTCAGTTCGGAGGGGAAGCCGCCCTCCTGCAACATCACGCCGATCCGTGGCCGGACGGCCGACCGCTCCTCGTAGGGATCGTGTCCGAGCACCCGCACCCGCCCCGCGGCCGGTGGTGCCAGGCCCTCCAACAACTCGACCGTCGACGTCTTGCCCGCGCCATTCGTGCCCAGGAGCGCGAAGAGTTCCCCCTGGCCCACGGAGAACGTGATCCCCCGCACGGCCTCGAAACCGCCCCCGTACACGCGCCGCAGGTCAGTGACCTCAATCACGTCCTCGTGCCCGTTCGTTTTCATGCCTTCAGCCTCCCCTCCGCCCGACGCCGGCAGCAGTGCGACCTGTCATCACTCCCCATGACAAATGTCAGTCGCGAACTGTGGGCGGAAGCAGAGGAGGCAGCGGAAGCAGCGGAGTCGGCCCGCGCATACGCGCGCACACGAAAAAGGCCCCGGTCGAATGACCGAGGCCCTACTTCGTGCGGTACTTCCTGGAGCGGACGACGAGGTTCGAACTCGCGACCTCAACCTTGGCAAGGTTGCGCTCTACCAACTGAGCTACGTCCGCATTGCATCCGACCGGCTCTCACCGATCGGCGCGAGCATCAGCCTACCTGATCCACAGAGGTGGTCGGACCGGCGATGCGGAGCGGGTGACAGGAATTGCACACTGCGCCTTCCCCCTGGAAGGGGGATGTTCTACTACTGAACTACACCCGCGTGACTCCGTGAGCTGGGCCTTTCGGCTTTGCCCCTCGGCGTGCTCCAGACTCTAGCTGATCAGCGGGGGTGCTGCGCAAGTCGGTTGTCCCCAGGGGCGGATGGCCGGCGCCCGCCCGGCCCCCGAGGCCCGGAGGGCTCAGGGGTCCGAAGGGGTGACGGCTCAGTGCGCCGCCGCGAACGCCTCGTAGACCTTCTTGGGGATCCTTCCGCGTGCGGGGACGTCCATCTTGTGGGACTGGGCCCACGCGCGGACGGCGGACGGGTCGGGGGCCACGTCGGTCTGCTTGTACGCCTTGCCGGACCTCGAGCGCTTGCGGCCGGCCTCCAGGTAGGGGGCCAGGGCCTTGCGCAGTTTCTGGGCATTGGCTGGGTTGAGGTCGATCTCGTACGACTTGCCGTCGAGTCCGAAGGCGATCGTTTCCGCCGCTTCCGAGCCGTCGATGTCGTCGAAGAGAGTGACTACGACACGCTGCGCCACGAATATCGGTCCCTTCGTGCGACACCTCGTTGATGCGATCACCTCGATGACGTGCTGTTACGCCACGGAGGAGTCGGACGAGATGTCGGCTGTCCGGCGGTAATTGGGCTATTGGGCAAAGTATCGGCTATTGCCAATTCCTTTGTACAGGGCCCAGCATTGCAATGTGAAGCCCGACTAAAACTGTCCGCGTGTCTGCTGCGCAATAGGTATCCCGGATCTTTCCCAGAACTTTCCACCGTGTCAGCAACCCGATGCCGGATCGTGACGGTGCTCACGTAGATTCCTACGAATCTACCCGCGTAGAAATTTTGTGCGGGTAGTCTGAAGGAACCTGCTCAGCACCACACACCGGGAGTGCCAGTGGCACGCGTCGTAGTCGACGTCATGCTCAAGCCGGAGATCCTCGACCCCCAGGGCCAGGCGGTGCAGCGCGCGCTGCCGCGCCTCGGTTTCGAGGGCGTCTCCGACGTACGTCAGGGAAAGCGTTTCGAACTGGAAGTGGACGGACCGGTGGACGACGCCGCGCTTGCCCGCATCCATGAACTGGCGGAATCCTTCCTCGCCAACACCGTGATCGAGGACTTCATCGTCAAGGTGGAGGAAGAGAAGGCGGAGGCAGGAAAGTGACCGCACGTATTGGCGTCGTCACTTTCCCGGGCAGCCTCGACGACCGGGACACGCAGCGCGCGATCCGGCTCGCCGGTGCCGAGCCGGTGGCACTCTGGCACAAGGACAAGGACCTGAAGCAGGTCGACGCCGTGGTGCTGTGCGGTGGTTTCTCCTACGGCGACTATCTGCGCGCCGGGGCCATCGCGCGTTTCTCGCCGGTGATGGAGCCCCTGCTGGAGCAGGCCAGGGCCGGACTGCCGGTGCTCGGCATCTGCAACGGCTTCCAGATCCTCACCGAGGCGCATCTGCTGCCCGGCACCATGCTGCGCAACGACCACCTGCACTTCATCTGCCGCGACCAGAAGCTGCGGGTGGAGAACGCGGAGACCGCCTGGACCACCGACTACTCGGCCGGCCAGGAGATCCACATCCCGCTGAAGAACAACGACGGGCAGTACGTCGCCGACGCGTACACGCTCGACAAGCTGGAGGCCGAGGGCCGCGTAGCCTTCCGCTACCTTGACTTCAACCCCAACGGGTCGCAGAGGGACATCGCCGGCGTCACCAACGAGGCCGGAAACGTCGTCGGCCTGATGCCGCACCCGGAGCACGCCGTCGAGCCGCTCATCGGCACCGGCCGCACCGACGGCCTCCCCTTCTTCACCTCGATCCTCAAGAAGCTGGTCAACGCATGAGCCGGACGCCTCTGGACACGGTCGAGCACGCGGCCGCGACCCCCGACGTCGAGCTGCCCTGGGCCGAACTCGGCCTGAAGAAGGACGAGTACGAGCGGGTCGTGGAGATCCTCGGCCGCCGGCCCACCGGTGCCGAACTCGCCATGTACTCGGTCATGTGGTCCGAGCACTGCTCGTACAAGTCCTCCAAGGTCCACCTCCGCCAGTTCGGCGAGAAGGCCCCCGAGTCCGACGCCCTGCTCGTCGGCATCGGTGAGAACGCCGGTGTCGTCGACGTCGGCCACGGTTACGCGGTCACCTTCAAGGTCGAGTCGCACAACCACCCCTCGTACGTCGAGCCCTACCAGGGCGCGGCCACGGGCGTCGGCGGCATCGTGCGCGACATCATCGCGATGGGCGCCCGGCCGGTCGCCGTCGTCGATCCCCTCCGCTTCGGTGCGGCCGACCACCCCGACACCAAGCGTGTCCTCCCCGGTGTCGTCGCCGGTATCGGCGGCTACGGCAACTGCCTGGGACTGCCCAACATCGGTGGCGAGGTCGTCTTCGACGCCTGCTACCAGGGCAACCCGCTGGTCAACGCCGGTGCCATCGGCGTCATGCGGCACGAGGACATCCACCTGGCCAAGGCGTCCGGCGCGGGCAACAAGGTCATCCTGTACGGCGCCCGCACGGGCGGTGACGGCATCGGCGGCGCGTCCATCCTCGCCTCCGAGACCTTCGACGACGCCAAGCCGTCGAAGCGTCCCGCCGTCCAGGTCGGCGACCCCTTCCAGGAGAAGCTCCTCATCGAGTGCACCCTGGAGGCCTTCCAGGAGAAGCTGGTCGTCGGAATCCAGGACCTGGGTGCGGCGGGCCTGTCCTGCGCCACGTCCGAGCTCGCGTCGAACGGCTCGGGCGGCATGCGCGTGACGCTCGACGACGTCCCGCTCCGCGACTCCACGCTCTCGCCCGAGGAAATCCTCATGAGCGAGTCGCAGGAACGCATGTGCGCGGTCGTCGAGCCGGACAAGGTCGACCGCTTCCTGGAGATCTGCGACAAGTGGGACGTCATCGCCACCGTCATCGGTGAGGTGACCGACGGCGACCGCCTGGAGATCTACTGGCACGGCGGCAAGATCGTCGACGTCGACCCGCGTACGGTCGCCCACGACGGCCCGGTCTACGAGCGCCCGTACGCCCGCCCGTCCTGGCAGGACGAGCTCCAGGCCGACGATGCGAACAAGCTGCCCCGGCCTTCGACGAGCGACGAGCTGAAGGACCAGGTCCTGAAGCTGGTGGCGTCCCCCAACCAGGCCTCCAAGTCCTGGATCACCTCCCAGTACGACCACTTCGTGCAGGGCAACACGGTCCTCGCCCAGCCCGAGGACTCGGGGATGATCCGCGTCGACGAGGAGTCCGGCCTCGGTGTCGCCATCGCGACCGACGGCAACGGCCGATACGCGAAGCTCGACCCGTACACGGGCGCGCAGCTCGCCCTGGCGGAGGCGTACCGCAATGTCGCCACCACCGGCGCCAAGCCGCTCGCGGTCTCCGACTGCCTGAACTTCGGCTCGCCCGAGGACCCGGCGGTGATGTGGCAGTTCGCCGAGGCCGTGCGCGGTCTCGCCGACGCCTGCCAGCAGCTGGGCACCCCGGTGACCGGCGGCAACGTCTCGCTCTACAACCAGACGGGCGAGGCCGCGATCCACCCGACCCCGGTCGTGGCCGTCCTCGGGGTCATCGACGACGTGGCCCGCCGTACGCCCGTGGCCTTCCAGGAGGAGGGGCAGCTGCTCTACCTCCTCGGCGAGACCCGTGAGGAGTTCGGCGGTTCGGCCTGGTCGCAGGTCGTCCACGACCACCTGGGCGGGCTGCCGCCGCAGGTGGACCTGGAGCGCGAGCGCCTGCTCGCCGAGATCCTGATCTCCGCCTCCCGCGACGGCATGATCGACTCCGCACACGACCTGTCCGACGGCGGTCTGATCCAGGCCGTGGTCGAGTCGGCCCTGCTCGGCGGCAAGGGCGCGCGGCTGGTCGTACCGGACGGGCTCGACGCCTTCACCTTCCTCCTCTCCGAGTCGGCGGGGCGCGCGGTCGTCGCCGTACCGCGCTCCGAGGAGGTCCGCTTCAACGACATGTGCGGCGCGCGCGGCCTGCCCGTCACCCGCATCGGTGTCGTCGACGGAGACACGGTGGACGTCCAGGGCGAGTTCGCGCTGACCCTGGACGAGCTGCGCACCGCCCACGAGGGGACGATCCCGGCGCTGCTGGCGTAGTCGCGCTTCACCGGCGTACGACGCCGAAAGCCCCCGTCCGGACAGGATGTTTCCGGGTGGGGGCTTCTCGCTGCTCGCTTCAGACGTGGCCGGTCAGCGGACGTAGGTCTTGAGGATCTCCGTGTCCAGCTCGAAACCGACCGGGTCGGGGACAAGGACCCTCTCGCCGAACTTGGTGGTGTGCATGTCCCGGTAGCCGCCGACCAGCCGGTCCGGTGTGCTGTGCACGGTGACGGTGCACGCGTCACGGTCGATCAGGAGGTACAGAGGGATACCGGCCTGCCCGTATGCGGCGGGCTTCTCGTGCCGGTCCCGTCGGTCGGTGTCCGAGTCGTACGAGGTGACCTCGACGACCATGAGCACCCCGTCGGGGTCGGCCCACTCGCCGTGCCCCGCGAAGTGGGCCTCGGGCGCGATCACCGCATCCGGCTTCGCCCGGCCTTCTCGGTACGACTCCACCTTGAGCCCTTGGCCGTGATACAGGTCCAGGTCGGGCCTGGCCCGCATACACCGCCGCGCCAGCCAGGACACGATGGTGTTGTGGTCTCCGTCCGCCACCTTCTTGACCCCGATCCGTCCGTTGATGAACTCCAACGTGACGGTCTCGGGACTGGCGGAGGCGATCGCTTCGAACTCCTCCACCGACATCTGAGACGTGCGCTCGGCCATAACCGTCATGTTGTACCCCTTTCCAGGCGAAGGCCAGTGTTGTCCGGGCCCGGCCATGCGGTGCCGTTTTCGCTGCCGATCACGCTCACGGGTGATTGCCGCGGGTCTTCTGCTCCGTCTGCGAGCTCCGCTTGCACGTAATTACGTAGTTCCGTAATGTCGGGCTGTGGAACTCGAACAACGCGTCGCCGACCTTGAGCGACGGCTGGCAGCGCTGGAGAACGCGCAGCACACCGCTCCCCGCCTCGGCGAAAGCGACCTCTGGGCCCTTCAAGGGCTCAAGGAGCAGTTGGCCGAGCTGGGAGCGGCCGACGGAGGCGTCCTGTTCACCGGCGCCGTACGGCTGCCGACCGGGGAGCAGTACGAGTGGCAGCACGGCGTGCTGACCGAGGGCCTGCTGGACGGCGACTGGGCCCAGGACGCCGAGTCGCTCGCCGCCCTCGGTCACCCGGTCCGGCTGCGGCTGCTGCGCGAGATCCTCGGCGGCCGGCGCACCGCGGCCGAGCTCGCCGAGCTGGACGAGGTGGGCACGACCGGCCAGATCTACCACCACCTGCGCCAGCTCTCCGCCGCCGGCTGGCTGCACACGACCACACGCGGCCGCTACGAGGTGCCGGCGGGGCGAGTGGTGCCGCTGCTGGTGGCCCTCGCCACGGCCCGGCACTGACCGAGACGACCGAGACGGAAACCCACCACACAGGGGGAACGATGTCCGCACGCAAGATCGCCAAGATCGCCTACCGCTTACTTCAGCTGACCTTCATCGGCCTGGTGATCGCCCACGTCTCGCTGGACCTGGGATATCCGTGGTGGTGGAACTTCCTGCCACTCGTCCTGTCCTACGGGATCCTCATGGCGGCCCACCGCTGGGGCGGTGCCCCGGACAGCCCGCGCGCGGCCCGCGAACCCGTCGAGGTCGCCCCACCCGTCGCGGGCCGCTGGTCCGCGCTGAACAGCCCGGCCGACCGCACCCCCAGCCACGGCACGCACGCCTACGGCCAGACGTTCGCCATCGACGTCGTGGCCGAGCCCGAGCCGGGCGCACGCCCGAAGTTCCGCTGGCTGTGGCCGCTCGTCCGACGTAACAGCGCCTTTCCGGCCTACGGCGCCCCGCTGTTCGCCGTGGCCGACGCCACCGTCGTACGGGCCGTCGACAGTCAGCGCGACCACCTCAGCCGTACGTCGCTGCCCGCGCTCCTGTACCTGATGATCCTGGAGGCCTCCGTGCGCGACCTGGCCGGTGCCAAGTGGGTCGTCGGCAACCACGTCGTGCTCGACCTCGGCAACGGCGCCTTCGCGATCTACGCCCACCTGAGGCGCGGCTCCCTCACCGTTCGCGAGGGCGACCGGGTGACCGCCGGACAGACGCTCGCCCACTGCGGCAACTCGGGCAACTCGACCGAACCCCACCTCCACTTCCAGCTGATGGACGGACCCGACCCGGACACCGCCCGCGGCATCCCCTTCACCTGGCGCGGCATCGGCGTCCCCCGCAACAACGAGATCTTCGAGGCGCCCACGACGGAATCGCAGCCCGCATAGGCTGCCGCCATGTCCCCGGCCAAGAAGCGCGTCCGCACCTACGACCCGGCCAAGATCCGCACGGCGGTGCTCGCTCAGTTCGGGAACGTACGGAAAGCCGTAGGTTCCCTCACTCCCGACCAACTCGCCGCCCCCACCCGGCTCGGCGACTGGACCGTGCGGGATCTGGCCGCGCACCTCACGATGGCCGTCGGGACCGTCAGCCGGAACCTGGAGCGCCCGGAGCCGCCCAAGGCGGAACTCGCCCTGCTGGACTGGCCCTTCGCGACCGCCGCACGCGCGGCCGACATCGACGAGGGCACGAAGGAGCTGGCGAGGGCCAACCCCGACCTCGACGCCCTCTACGCCGACACGGAACAGCGGCTCACGGCGGCCCTCGCGAGCACGCCCGGCACCCGCCTGCTCGACACCCGCACCGGCGCCATCAGCCTCGCGGACTACCTGGTCACCCGGACCGTCGAACTCGTCGTCCACACCGACGACCTGAACGCGGCGGTGCCGGGCCTCGACGTCCCGTACGACCGCCAGGCCCTCGCCGCCTGCACCCGGCTGCTCGCCGACGCGCTCGCCGTGAAGGCGCCCGGCGGTTCGACCGAGGTCCGGGTGCCGCCGTACGCCGTCGTGCAGTGCGTCGAGGGCCCGCGGCACACGCGCGGCACCCCGCCCAACGTCGTCGAGACCGACCCGCTGACCTGGATCCGGCTCGCCACGGGGCGCGAGGAATGGGCGAGCGCGGTGGGGGATGCCCGCGTCCGCGCGAGCGGTGAGCGCGCCGATCTCGGCGGTCTGCTGCCCCTCCTCGGCTGAGAAATTCACGGGAACCGCCCACGGACCCCACCCGTCCCAGCGGCATGAAGAAGCGCGGCATGAACAAGCAGCGACTGGCCCTCACCGCACTGACCCTGGTGCCGCTCGTGGTGGCCTGCGGCAGCGAGTCCGGCAGCAGCTCTGTCGGCTCCGGGTCCGGCTCGGGATCGGGCTCGTCGGCGTCCCTCAAGGGCGTCCACTGGACCGTCGACAGCCTCACCGTCGACGGGAAGAGCGAGAAGGCCCCGGGCGGCGCCTACGTGAAGATCGCCGAGGACGGCGAGGTCAACGGCAACTACGGCTGCAACGGCTTCGGTACGACCGCGACCGTCGAGGGCGACAGCGTCAAGTTCGGCACGGCACGGTCCACGGACATGGCCTGCACCGGCGTCTCGATGAAGTTCGAGGAGTCCCTCCGCCGTGCCCTGTCCGGCGGGGAGCTGAAGGCCGAGACGAGCGACGGCAAGCTCACCCTCACCTCCGACTCCGGTGCCAAGGTCGTCCTCAGCGAGGAGAAGCCCGCCCAGCTGTACGGCACGACGTGGAAGGTCACCTCCATCGTCAGGGACGGCACGGCCGTGTCGCTCTCGTCCGAGTCGAAGGACAAGGCCTGGTTCACCCTCGACGAGAAGAAGGGCACGCTCGCCGGCAGCCTCGGCTGCAACCGGGTCTCGGCGGATGCGACCGTACGCGACGGCTCGCTCACCCTCGGCACCCCCGGCACCACCCGCAGGATGTGCGACGGCTCACTCATGGACACCGAGAAGACGCTCCTGAAACTCTTCAAGAGCACGGTCGATTACAAGATCGATCAACGGACGATTACCCTGACCAGCGAAAACGGCGAGGGCATCAGCGCCGTAGCCAGCAAGTGACGTACGCGGGTCAGGGTTCCCTTACCGGCATGATCCGAGATCACCGGATTCGGACCAGTGCGCGATCTCGCCTACACTCGGTGGCGTGCCACGTGGTGACGGTCGACTCAATCACGATCTGCTCCCCGGTGAGAAGGGCCCCCAGGACGCGTGTGGCGTCTTCGGTGTCTGGGCTCCGGGCGAAGAGGTCGCAAAGCTCACGTACTTCGGGCTCTACGCCCTCCAGCATCGGGGCCAGGAATCCGCGGGTATCGCGGTCAGCAACGGCCGCCAGATCCTCGTCTTCAAGGACATGGGCCTCGTCTCGCAGGTTTTCGACGAGACCTCGCTCGGCGCGCTCCAGGGTCATATCGCGGTCGGTCACGCCCGCTACTCGACCACTGGCGCCTCCGTGTGGGAGAACGCCCAGCCGACGTTCCGGGCCACCGCGCACGGCTCCATCGCGCTCGGCCACAACGGCAACCTGGTCAACACGGCGCAGCTCGCCGAGAGGGTCGCGGACCTGCCCAAGCAGGAGGGCCGTAACACCCGGGTGGCGGCCACCAACGACACCGACCTCCTCACCGCTCTCCTCGCGGCCCAGGTCGACGACGACGGCAAGCCGCTGACCGTCGAAGAGGCCGCCCCGGTGGTCCTCCCGAAGGTCAAGGGCGCCTTCTCACTCGTCTTCATGGACGAGAACACCCTCTACGCGGCCCGTGACCCGCAGGGCATCCGCCCGCTGGTCCTCGGCCGTCTTGAGCGCGGATGGGTGGTCGCCTCCGAGTCCGCCGCCCTCGACATCTGCGGCGCCAGCTTCGTCCGCGAGATAGAGCCGGGCGAGTTCGTCGCCATCGACGAGAACGGTCTGCGCACCTCGCGATTCGCGGAAGTGAAGCCCAAGGGCTGCGTCTTCGAGTACGTGTACCTGGCCCGCCCGGACACCGACATCGCCGGCCGGAACGTCTACCTGAGCCGCGTCGAGATGGGCCGCAAGCTCGCCAAGGAGGCCCCCGCCGAGGCCGACCTGGTGATAGCGACCCCGGAGTCCGGCACCCCGGCCGCCATCGGTTACGCGGAGGCCTCCGGCATCCCCTTCGGTGCCGGCCTGGTCAAGAACGCCTACGTGGGCCGTACGTTCATCCAGCCCTCCCAGACGATCCGCCAGCTCGGTATCCGGCTGAAGCTGAACCCGCTCAAGGAAGTCATCAAGGGCAAGCGTCTGGTCGTGGTCGACGACTCGATCGTGCGCGGCAACACCCAGCGCGCGCTGGTGCGCATGCTCCGCGAGGCCGGCGCCGCCGAGGTCCACATCCGGATCTCGTCGCCGCCCGTGAAGTGGCCCTGCTTCTTCGGCATCGACTTCGCGACCCGCGCCGAGCTCATCGCCAACGGCATGACGATCGACGAGATCGGCACCTCGCTGGGCGCGGACTCGCTGGCGTACATCTCCATCGACGGCATGATCGAGGCGACCACCATCGCCAAGCCGAACCTGTGCCGCGCCTGCTTCGACGGCGAGTACCCGATGGAGCTCCCGGACCCCGAGCTGCTCGGCAAGCAGCTCCTGGAGACCGAACTGGCCGCCGGGCCCGCCGCCACGGCCGCCTCAGACGCGATCCGCCGCCCGTAAGAGCCCGTGACCCCTGTCGTACGACACGAAAGTGCCCTTTGCCATGTCTGAGACCGGTGCCAGCTACGCAGCCGCGGGAGTCGACATCGAGGCGGGCGACCGCGCCGTCGAGCTGATGAAGGAGTGGGTGAAGAAGACCCGCCGCCCCGAGGTCCTCGGCGGCCTCGGCGGCTTCGCCGGGCTCTTCGACGCCTCCGCCCTCAAGAACTACGAGCGCCCGCTGCTCGCCTCCGCCACGGACGGCGTCGGCACGAAGGTGGACGTCGCCCGGCAGCTCGGCGTGTACGACACGATCGGCCACGACCTGGTCGCGATGGTCATGGACGACATCGTGGTGTGCGGGGCCGAGCCGCTGTTCATGACCGACTACATCTGCGTCGGCAAGGTCCACCCCGAGCGGGTGGCGGCCATCGTCAAGGGCATCGCGGAGGGCTGTGTACTGGCCGGCTGCGCCCTGGTCGGCGGCGAGACGGCCGAGCACCCCGGCCTGCTGGGCCCGGACGACTTCGACGTGGCCGGCGCCGGTACGGGAGTCGTGGAGGCCGACCGGCTGCTGGGCGCGGATCGTATCCGTAAGGGTGACGCGGTCGTGGCGATGGCGTCCTCCGGGCTTCACTCCAACGGGTACTCGCTGGTCCGGCACGTGCTGCTGAACCAGGCGGGACTGTCCCTGGACGCGCGGATCGACGAGCTCGGCCGCACGCTCGGCGAGGAACTGCTGGAGCCGACGAAGATCTACTCGCTGGACTGCCTGGCGCTGATCCGCGCCGCCGAGGTGCACGCCTTCAGCCACGTCACCGGCGGAGGACTCGCGGCGAACCTCGCCCGTGTCGTCCCCGACGGACTGCACGCGATCGTCGACCGCTCCACCTGGACCCCGGCCCCCGTGTTCGACCTCGTCGGCCGCACCGGTGACGTCGAGCGGCTGGAGCTGGAGAAGACCCTGAACATGGGCGTCGGCATGATCGCGATCGTGCCCGAGGGATCGGCGGACGTCGCCCTGGCGACCCTCGCCGACCGCGGGGTCGACGCGTGGATCGCGGGTGAGATCACCGACCGCGGTGAGCACACGACGGGCGCGGCTCTGATCGGTGACTACGCCGGCTGACCTGCGCGACGGCAGCGCAAAACCCGGTCCGGCGGTGGCATGCCGCTACGGACCGGGTCAAGCACGGTCAGATCGCCAAGTCAAGCGCCGCGGCGCTGCGACGCGGGACCGGACTCGTCGTCCTCATCGTCCTCGTCGTCGTTGTACAGATCCGCGTACTGGGCGTACGGGTCATCGTCTTCGTCGTCGTCTTCGAACGGCTCGCCATTCGGCGGCTGGCTCGAAGTCGATGCGCCCAGCTCGTTGGCCAGACGCGACAGGTCAGTCCCGCCGCTGTTGTACTTCAGCTGGCGGGCGACCTTCGTCTGCTTGGCCTTGGCCCGGCCGCGCCCCATGGCTCGACCCCCTCGGTGACGGGGCTCGACGGCCCCAGAGTCTTGACGCGTTCATAATCCAGAACGGGCTCTCCGCAGAGAGACCGCCCCTAGGGCTCCCACGGTACCTGAGCCCACGCCCATACGGTACGTCGCCCGCACTGCGCGCGTGTGCACAGGACCTTTGAGGCGCCCCGTCCTCGCTGGTCAGTGGCGATTTTAACCACTTCTCGGCCGCCGACCCGCCGACGAACGTGAGAGTTCTCTCTAACTGCCCCTCGACAGGTACCGGCCAAACCTGTGGGGGCACCCTCGCGGGCGCCCCCACGGAATCTCAGCGTCCGCGTGCCGGCGACGCCTCGTGCATTCGCTGCTCGGCGATCCGGTCGGCCGCCGCGGCCGGCGGGATGCCGTCCTGATTAGCACGTGCGAAGATTTCGAGCGTGGTGTCGTAGATCTTCGCGGCCTTCCCCTTGCACCGCTCGAAGTCGAACCCGTGCAGCTCGTCGGCCACCTGGATGACCCCGCCGGCGTTCACCACGTAGTCCGGCGCGTAGAGGACGCCGCGGTCGGCGAGGTCCTTCTCGACGCCGGGGTGCGCGAGCTGGTTGTTCGCGGCGCCGCAGACCACCTTGGCGGTGAGCACGGACACGGTGTCGTCGTTCAGGGCGCCACCCAGCGCGCACGGGGCGTAGATGTCGAGGTCCTCGACACGGATCAGCGCGTCCGTGGAGGCGACGGCCCGGACGGAGGGGTGGCGCTCGGTGATCCGGCGCACGGCCTCCTCGCGCACGTCGGTGATCACGACCTCCGCGCCCTCGTTCAGCAGGTGCTCCACCAGGTGGTGCCCGACCTTGCCCACGCCCGCGATGCCGACCGTGCGGCCGCGCAGCGACGGGTCGCCCCACAGGTGGTCGGCCGAGGCCCGCATGCCCTGGTAGACGCCGAAGGCGGTCAGTACGGACGAGTCGCCGGCGCCGCCCTTCTCGGGGGAGCGGCCGGTCGTCCAGCGGCACTCGCGGGCCACGACGTCCATGTCGGCCACATACGTGCCCACGTCGCAGGCGGTCACGTACCGCCCGCCGAGCGAGGCCACGAAACGCCCGTACGCCAGCAGCAGCGCGGTCCTCTGAGGGGGCTCGATCTTCTCGGGGTCGCCGATGATCACGGCCTTGCCGCCGCCGTGGTCGAGGCCGGCCATGGCGTTCTTGTAGGACATCCCGCGCGCGAGGTTCAGGGCGTCGGCGACGGCCTCGGCCTCGTTCGGGTACGGGTAGAAGCGCGTACCGCCGAGCGCGGGGCCCAGGGCGGTGGAGTGGATGGCGATGACGGCCTTGAGGCCGCTCGCGCGGTCCTGGCAGAGCACGACTTGCTCATGACCCCCCTGCTCCGAGTGGAACAGGGTGTGCAGTACATCAGCAGCCGCGCCGGATACGTCGGTCACGGTGGTGACTCCAGTGGTAAGTAGCGGCGGTTGGGGCCGGGCTCCCGTACGGGTGGCGGGGCCCGTGGCATGAGCGTAGGGCTTGTGTCCGCTCACGATCCGCGCCGTGCTCAGCAGTGTTCAGGATCACCCTCCCGGGGAGTACGTTCGCACATGCGCGTGGGACGATTCGCAGTGTTTCCCCGCCGGCCCGCGTGCGGGACGCGGCCGGGTTTCGTGGCGGGTCCCGTGGGGAGGGAGCAGGCGTGCCCAAGGTGTCCTCGGTGATGGTTCCGTACACGTCGTACCTGCGCGTGTACGAACCGCTGGCCGCCTTCCCCGAGCCCGAGCGCAGCCACTGGGCGCGTTACGTACGGCGTCAGGACCGCCCCTCCTACCAGGAGGAACTGCGCCGCTCGCTGGAGGACCTGCTGCCCACCCCGCCGATTCCGGTGCCGGTGCACGAGAGCAGCGACGCGTTCGTGCTGGACGTCGAGGGCGTGGTCTGTGTCTGCCCGTGGCGCACCCGGCTGCGCGGCTGGCAGGCGCTCCAGGAGCTGCCCGAGGAGCTGCCCGCGCCCGTCCTGGACGCCGTGCTGCCACCGGTCCTGCGCCGCCAGGCCACCCAGGACTACGAGCGCTGGCTGGTCCGCAATCCCGACGCCCGCCCCTGGATCCGCACCTCGACCTGGCACGTGCCGCTGAACTGGTTCGTGCTGGTGGGCGACGAGGAGCGGCGCTACGACAAGGGCACGGACGCGGTCCCGCCGGCGCTGCGGTACCGGACGCCGATGGTGCAGGCGCGGCGGCGCGTGGCCCGGGGGCTGAAGGCGATGCGGGACATGATCGAGGAGGGGCCGCTGATCGACGGCCTCGTGGACGTGGGGCGCTGGCTGGAGGAGTTCCACCCGCGCTCGCTGGTCGAGCTGGACTACGGCGGCCTGGTGCACGTCCTGCCCGCCGACCAACTGGACGGGGACCACTCGGCGGCGGACGTCGCCGAGGGCATCGAGGCGCTGCGCACCGGGGACGAGGGGGCCGCCGGAGAGGCGTACGGGCGTCTGGTGGAGCGCTGGCGGGCCGTACGGGACCGACGCTCGGCGAACTGAGGCCGCTAATGGGCAGCTCGCGTCACAGAGTTGGCGATCTGTGATGGAAAGAGCTTTCCGCGAACTGTGATGTCATGGTGAACTATCGACCCTTGGCCCAGGCTTGACGCACTGAAGCGTGCGTTGGGGGGTGACGGGGGACGTACGGGTTCTGATCCGGTCTTTTGTAGCAAGTAGTCGTGAAGCGTGACGGACTGCACTTACAAGGGTCTTGCCTCTTACGCCCCTCCTCATGCCAAAATAGGACAAGGAGTCCGGGGGAGACTTCTTCTGCCCAGCTATGGGCGGAATCTCAGCATTGCACGCTATGGGGGGTCTCGTGACTCCTGATCGCCACTGTGACTGATCGTCACAGTGGCGTGACTGTCCGCTATGGCATGGTCCATCGGCTTCCGTCGCTGATGAACACCTGGGAGGGCAATTCCATCGGTTTGGCCGACGCGGCTGGACAGATGGTGTAGTTGTAGTGCCGAGGACAAGCCGTTCGTCCTATAACCGACTCGACCCGCGTCCGCTCATTTCGGGCAACGTGGGTCAAGGTGCAGAATTTAGAGGAAAGAACCGAGAAGGTTCGGTTCTCCCGAGGAGGCCGCTCATGACCGCTCGCACCCCTGATGCCGAGCCGCTGCTGACCCCGGCTGAGGTCGCCACCATGTTCCGCGTTGACCCGAAGACGGTCACGCGGTGGGCGAAGGCCGGCAAGCTCACGTCCATCCGTACGCTCGGCGGGCACCGCCGTTACCGCGAGGCCGAGGTCCGCGCACTGCTCGCGGGTATTCCGCAGCAGCGCAGCGAGGCCTGAACCATCGCATGACCGGGCAAATCGGCTGTTCCCCCAACATGCCGAGCCGCCCAACCCACAGCTCCAAGCGACGCGGGATCCTGCCCCAACAGGGCCCACGCCCAAGCTCTTCGGAACCGCCCGGAACTTTCTAGGCGGGCCACACTCTGCAGGCACGTAACAAGGGTGCGTCGTCGATCGCGCTGGACTCCGCCGGGTCCAGCGCGATTTTTTTGTGCGCGGAGGTGGTCGCGGAGGTGGTCGCGGGTGTGGTCACGGGCGCGGACGCGGGCGTGAGTGATGATCGCGAGTGGGCCCTGTGTGGGCTTGTGGGGGGCCTGGGGTGCCGCTCTGTGCGCGAGCTTGTCGGACTCTGGGGAGGGGTGTCCGATCTCTGTCGGGGTGCCTCAGTCGGTGGTGCAATTGCACATATTAAATTGACCTGTTGTAGGAGGTCGGTAAGTTCCCCGACTTCGCGAACTCAGTGGGTGACACCCGTCACATGTCGCGATACTTGTTGTTGAGGACGTATCTGCGCTATTGGGAACGACAGTTGGGACCCTGGTGCGCGGGCACCTCCCTCTCCGCCCTTGGTGACTGTGTATCCCGGATCGGCGTCGGTCACGCCTTCGAAGGGCTCTGGGAGGCCGGGGTGGAGCGGGAGGGGCCCTCGTCCTCGTCGACCGTCTGCGGGTCGTCCTCGCCCCGTTGCCCTGGCTCCATGGCCAGCCGCAGCAACTGGTGGCAGATCGGGCAGTGCCGCGTCAGGTGGCGGTACGAGGAGGCGGCCGACAGGTGGGCCCGGAGCAACGCGCGCGTCTCGTGCCGAGCGGCTGCCGCCATACGTCACCTCCGGGTCGGGAAGCCCTTGTTGTCTGGAGTACCGACGGAATGTGACGGCGTCAAGGCACACGGGTCCTTGCCGTGGGCTCCGCCGTGTGCTCCGCCGTGGGGCGAGGGGGGTGGGGGTGTCTGGGGCCGGTGGGTTGGCTGCGGGTGGGGTGTGGCTGGTCGCGCAGTTCCCCGCGCCCCTGAAGACCGTGCAGTTCCCCGCGCCCCTGAAAACCGTGCAGGTCACCCGCGGGCCTGAAGTACGCGCACTTCCCCGCGTCCTCAAGATTGCGCAGGTCCCCGCGCCCCAGAAGGGCGGGCAGGTCCCCGCGGGCCCTGAAGTGCGCGGAGCCCCTCGCGCCGTCAAGATCGCGCAGTTCCCCGCGCCCCTAAAGCCCGGCCCCTCCGCGTCTTTGGCCTCCAGCCCCTGGGCCCTGGATCCCGGACCTCTCCGCGCCACGCCCTCCAGCCCCTCCGGCGTTTGAGGAGCGGGGTCCGGGGCGGAGCCCCGAAGGGGTTGGGGGTTGAAGAGGTGGAGCCCCTGGGGGATGAGACGTGGATGGGACGGGTAGGGGCGGCGGGGGCGAGTGAAATCGGTGGGCCGGCGCGGGCACGGCAAAGGGCCCGCACCCTTGACAGGTGCGGACCCTTCGTTCGATGCGGTCCTGACGGGATTTGAACCCGCGGCCTCCACCTTGACAGGGTGGCGAGCACTCCAAACTGCTCCACAGGACCAGGTTTCGCGGCGCCATTCGTGCGTTGCGCTGCGAGAAGAGACTGTACAGGAGGGTGAGCCCCACGGTCGAACTCACCCACCGTAGCGGCACGATCACGGTACGGCCGCGTCGATGGCCTTCACGATCCGCTTGTCGGAGACGGGGTACGCCGTGCCCAGCGCGTGCGCGAAGTAGCTGACGCGCAGCTCCTCGATCATCCAGCGGATGTCGAGGACGGACGAGGGAACAGGACGCCCCTGCGGCATCTGCTCCAGGAGCCAGGCGTACTCGTCCCGCATCTCGTGGACCTTCTCCATCCGCGTGGTGTCCCGCTGGACGTTCGTCGGCATCTGCTGCAGACGCCGGTCCACGGCCACCAGATACCGCATCAGGTCCGGCAGCCGGCGCAGCCCCGCCACCGTCACGAAGCCGGGCTTCACAAGGGCGTCCAACTGCTGCCGTACGTCCTGGAGGTTCGCCAGGAGCGCGGGGCTGCGCGCGCCCTTCAGGCGGCGCTCACAGGCCTGCCAGGCGGCCAGCACCTGCTGCACCTGCCCGACCGTACGGACCGTGGTGTCGACGATCTCGGCGCGCACCTTGTCGTACAGCTTCCGGTACGACGACTCGTCCCAGGCCGGCCCTCCGAGATCCCCGATCAGCCGGTCGGCCGCCGCCATCGCGCAGTCGTCGAAGAGGGCCTGGATGGAGCCGTGGGGGTTCGCGGACAGGGCGAGCTTCTGGGGGTTCGTCAGCTTCTCCGAGGCGAACTTCGCGGGGTTCACCGGGATGTTCCGCAGGATCAGGCGGCGCGTGCCCTTCCACATCGCCTCGGCCTGCTCCGCCTCCGTGTCGAAGAGGCGTACGGAGACGGTGTCCCCGTCGTCGACCAGCGCCGGGTACGCCTTGACCGGCTGTCCGGCGCGGCGGGTCTCGAAGACGCGGGTGAGGGAGCCGATCGTCCAGTCGGTCAGGCCCGTGCGCTCCAGGGACTCCCCGCCCTGGCGCTCCGCCGTGGCCGCGGCCGCCTGCGAGATGGCCTTCCTCGCCTTCGGCCTGAGGCTGAGCTTCAGTGCCTCCAGATCCTTGTCCTCGGCGAGCTTGCGGCGCCGCTCGTCCACGATGCGGAACGTGACGCGCAGGTGGTCCGGCACCCTCGCCTCGTCGAAGTCCTCGGCCTCGAAGGGGACGCCGACCATGCGCTTCAGCTCACGCGCCATCGTGACGGTGAGGGGCTCCTGCAACGGCACCGCCGCGTCCAGGAACCTCTTCGCGAAGTTGGGCGCCGGCACGTAGTGGCGGCGGATCGGCTTCGGGAGGGAGCGGATGAGCTCCGTGACGAGCTCTTCCCGCAGGCCCGGGATCTGCCAGTCGAAGCCCTCGTCGGTGACCTGGTTCAGCACCTGGAGCGGGATGTGGACGGTCACGCCGTCGGCGTCCGCGCCCGGCTCGAACTGGTACGTGACGCGGAACTTCAGCTGCCCCTGCCGCCACGAGTCCGGATAGTCCGCCTTGGTGACCGCCTCCGCCGACTCGCGGATGAGCATTTCCCGCTCGAAGTCGAGGAAGTCGGGCTGCTCATGGCGCTCGCGCTTCCACCAGGAGTCGAAGTGGGCGCCGGAGACCACGTGGTCGGGCACGCGCTGGTCGTAGAAGTCGAAGAGCGTGTCGTCGTCGACCAGGATGTCCCGGCGCCGGGCGCGGTGCTCCAGCTCCTCGACCTCGGTCAGCAGCTTGCGGTTGTCGGCGAAGAACTTGTGGTGCGTGCGCCAGTCGCCTTCGACCAGGGCGTTGCGAATGAAAAGTTCGCGGCTCGTCTCCGGGTCGATACGGCCGTAGTTCACCTTCCGCTGGGCGACGATCGGGACGCCGTACAGCGTGACCTTCTCGTACGCCATGACCGCGGCCTGGTCCTTCTCCCAGTGCGGCTCGCTGTAGGTGCGCTTGAGCAGGTGCTCGGCGAGGGGCTCGATCCACTCGGGCTCGATGCGCGCGTTGACCCGGGCCCAGAGGCGGGAGGTCTCCACCAGCTCCGCCGACATCACGAAGCGCGGGGGCTTCTTGAAGAGGGCCGAGCCCGGGAAGACGGCGAACTTGGCGTTGCGGGCGCCCAGGTACTCGTTCCGCCCGCCGTCCTTGCGGGCGCCGCCGGGGCCGGAGTCCTTGGACTCCTTCACGTCCTTCATGCCGATGTGCGAGAGCAGACCGGCGAGGAGCGAGACGTGGATGCTCTGGTCGGCCGCGTCGTCCTCGTTGAGGTGGATGCCCATCTGCTTGGCGACGGTCCTCAACTGCGAGTAGATGTCCTGCCACTCGCGGATCCGCAGGAAGTTCAGGTACTCCTGCTTGCACATGCGCCGGAAGGACGAGGACCCCCGCTCCTTCTGCTGCTCGCGGATGTACCGCCACAGGTTCAGATACGCGAGGAAGTCGCTGGTCTCGTCCCTGAAGCGGGCGTGCTGCTGGTCGGCCTGCGTCTGCTTGTCGGCCGGGCGCTCGCGCGGGTCCTGGATGGACAGCGCGGCGGCGATGACCATGACCTCGCGTACGCAGCCGTTGCGGTCGGCCTCCAGGACCATGCGCGCCAGGCGCGGGTCGACGGGGAGCTGGGCGAGTTTGCGACCGGTCTGGGTGAGGCGTTTCCGCGGGTCCTTCTGCGCCGGGTCCAGCGCGCCCAGTTCCTGGAGGAGTTGGACGCCGTCGCGGATGTTGCGGTGGTCCGGCGGGTCGATGAACGGGAACTTCTCGATGTCGCCGAGGCCGGCCGCGGTCATCTGGAGGATGACGGACGCGAGGTTCGTCCGCAGGATCTCGGCGTCCGTGAACTCGGGGCGGGCGAGGAAGTCGTCCTCGTTATAGAGGCGGATGCAGATGCCGTCGCTCGTACGGCCGCAGCGGCCCTTGCGCTGGTTGGCGCTGGCCTGGGAGATCGGCTCGATGGGCAGGCGCTGGACCTTGGTGCGGTGGCTGTAGCGCGAGATGCGGGCGAAGCCCGGGTCGATGACGTACTTGATGCCCGGGACGGTCAGGGAGGTCTCGGCGACGTTCGTGGCCAGGACGATTCTGCGACCGGTGTGCTGCTGGAACACCCGGTGCTGCTCGGCGTGCGAGAGCCGGGCGTACAGGGGCAGGACCTCGGTGAATCTGTACTGCTTCTTCGTGAGCGCGTCGGCCGTGTCGCGGATCTCCCGCTCGCCGGACAGAAACACGAGGATGTCGCCCTTGCCCTCGGCCATCAGCTCCTCGACGGCGTCCGTGATCGCGGTGATCTGGTCGCGGTCGGCGTCGTCGGAGTCCTCTTCGAGGAGCGGGCGGTAGCGCACCTCCACGGGGTACGTCCGGCCGCTGACCTCGACGATCGGCGCGTCGCCGAAGTGGCGGGAGAAGCGCTCGGGGTCGATGGTGGCCGACGTGATGACGACCTTGAGGTCCGGCCGCTTCGGCAGCAGCTGGGACAGGTAGCCCAGCAGGAAGTCGATGTTGAGGGACCGTTCGTGGGCCTCGTCGATGATGATCGTGTCGTAGGCGCGCAGCTCGCGGTCCGTCTGGATCTCGGCGAGCAGGATGCCGTCCGTCATCAGCTTGACGAAGGTGGCGTCGGGGTTCACCTGATCGGTGAAGCGCACCTTCCAGCCCACGGACTCACCCAGGGGTGTGTCCAGCTCCTCCGCGACGCGCTCGGCGACGGTCCGGGCGGCGATACGGCGGGGCTGAGTGTGCCCGATCATGCCGCGGACGCCACGGCCCAGCTCCATACAGATCTTGGGGATCTGCGTGGTCTTGCCGGAGCCCGTCTCACCGGCGACGATCACGACCTGGTGGTCGCGGATGGCCTCGGCGATGTCGTCCTTCTTCTGGCTGACGGGCAGTTGCTCGGGGTACGAGACGGCGGGCACGCGGGCGCGCCGCTGGGCCATCCGGTCCTCGGCCTTCGCCACCTCGGCCTCGATCTCGGCGAGGACGGCGGCTCGGGCCTCCGGCTTACGGATCGTGCGCGCGCCCTCGAGCCTGCGCCCGAGCCGGTGCGCGTCGCGCAGGGACAGCTCGGCCAGGCGGGGGGCGAGGGCGCCGAGGGCGGGGGCAGGATGCGTAGACATACGCCGTCCAGGATCTCACCTCGCCGAAATTGCTGGCGAACGCTTTTGCGCTCCGCGATTGCGCTCCGCGCGATGGGCGGGCCTGGAGTGCGCTGGGCCCGCAGTGCGCCGGGCGCATCGGCTCGCCGCCGGAGGCATCCCTGGGGGCTGCGCCCCCAGACCCCCGCATCGGCCTGAACGGTCTCGTCCTCAAACGCCGGACGGGCTGGTTGTGCCTGGCCTCGCCTGAAAATCCCAGCCCCGGCCGGGGGAAATCCAGCCCCTTGGGGGCAACCTCCCAGCGGTAGCTGGGGGAGTTTGAGGAGCGGGGTCCGGGGCGGAGCCCCGTGCGGGGTTGAAGGGGCGGAGCCCCTGGATGGGGGTCCCCCGCTCGAGCGGAGCCGAGAGTGGGGGAGGGACGGGTAGGGGCGGCGGGGGCGAAACCACTGTCGGCGACCACCGGGGCCACGGGCGTAACAGGAGTCCTCGGTCAGAGGAAACGCGTGGTCGCCGACCCCGACGTGCGCCCGGCACGGGGTCCTGCCACGACTCGTGGCCGCGGGCGCGGGGCCGCCCGGCCTTCGGCCGTGCCCTACGCCGCTTCCCCCGCCCGCGGCGCCGGCTCGCGCTCCACCAGCTGGGTCTCCTGTTCGTGGGCCGAGGACGACGGTTCCGCCGTGGAGGGCTCGGGGGCCGGGGACTCGGGCTCCTTCGGGGGCGGGGGCTGCTCCTCCGTGCGCGTGGGAGTCGGCTCGTCCCGCGGCGGCTCGGGCTTCTGCGGCCCGTCGTCCTTGCCGCCGCCCTTGCCCCCCTTGCCCTCCTTCGCGGTCGCTCCGGGTGACGGCTTGGTGGTCTTGGAGGCGGAGGCCGACGGGGACGCCGAGGCGGACGCCGACTTGTGGGGCTCGGCGGCCGTGCCCCTCTTCCCGCGTCCGCCCTGGTACCCGGCACCGGCACCGCCGGACCAGGCCGGCCCGCCGCCCGGCTCCTCGCCGCCCCGCTGCCGGGCCGAGTGCGAGGGCCCCGGCCTGGCCGCGTCGTCGCCGACGCTCATGCAACCGGCGGCCGCGGCGACGGCCATGACCGTGGCGGCCAGACGGACGGGTACGTACAAGGCGCGCACGGGCAGCCACCTCCGAGGGCGGACGGGAGAAGTCAACCTGCTCAACTCCCGCCGCCCACAAGAGGACACGCGCACCGGGTGAGCGTGGCTCAGCCGTAACCGAGCGCGTGCAGCCGCTCGTCGTCGATCCCGAAGTGGTGCGCGATCTCGTGCACGACGGTCACCTCGGTCTCCGCGACCACGTCCTCGCGCGTCTCGCACATCCGCAGCGTCGGTCCCCGGTAGATGGTGATCCGGTCGGGCAGGACCCCGGCGTACCACTCGCCGCGGTCCGTCAGCGGAGTCCCCTCGTACAGCCCGAGCAGCTCGGGGTCGTCCGTGGGCGGCTCGTCCTCGACGAACACCGCCACGTTGTCCATCAGCCGCGTCAGCTCCGGTGGAATCCGGTCCAGCGCCTCGGCGACCAGTTCCTCGAACTCCTCGCGCGTCATCTCCAGCACAGGGCCATTGTCCGGTACGGCACCCCCGTACGAGAGCCGTAATCCGTCGTACGGGAGCCGGAATGTGTCGTACGGCAACCAGAATCCGCCATACGGCAGCCGGGAACCGTCGTGCGACGGTCGGGAGGGGGCCAGGACCGGGCGGGAAGTGGTCGTCCGAGGTCAGGCGCCGTACCCGCATATCCACCCCGGCACTTGGGCATACGGGACCAATGGCCCGCGTCCCCGCCACTGCTGCCGCCGCCCTGCGCCGTGTACGACAGTCGCCCGGCGCCCTGCTCCGTCAGGCCCGTCAGGCCCGTCAGTACCGAGCACGCCGGTCGCAGCCGCCGACCGTCGAGCTCGTCCCGCAGCCCCATCCCTGGACCCGAACCCTCGGCCTCGTCGCCGTCGTGCTGCTCGGCGCCTGGCTGGGCCTGCTGATCGTGGGGAACGTCCGCGCCCCGGTCGGGCCCATGAACACCACGATGACCCTGCGCCCCTCCCTCGTCGGCGGCACGAAGATCAACGTCTCGCCGCTCGGCGCCCTGGAGCTGCACAGCCACGTCGCGCCCGTCCGTCTGGACGTGAACGTGGACCAGCTCGACCCGGTCCGCGCCCAGGCCCTGGTCGACCACCCCGAGCGGATCTCCGGCCTCCAGGACGAGATCGCGAGCGACGTCCAGCACGGCACGCTCGACCTGGCCCTGCGCTCCTGCGTGGCCGTGGTGGCGGGCGCCACCGCGCTCGGGCTCGCCGTCTACCGCCGCCCGCGCCGCGCCCTCGGCGCCGGCGGGCTCGCCCTGGCCCTGCTCGCCGCGTCCGGCGGCACGGCCTTCGCCACCTGGAACCCGAACTCGGTCCTGGAGCCCAAGTTCTCCGGGCTGCTGTCCTCCGCGCCCTCCGTCGTCGGCAACGCGCGCAGCATCGTCACGGAATTCGACGTCTACCAGAAGGAGTTGGCGCGCCTGGTGACGAACGTCACCAAGCTGTACGACGTCACGTCCACCCTCCCCGCGTACGCGCCCGACCCGAGCACGATCCGGGTCCTGCACGTGTCGGACATCCACCTCAACCCGGCGAGCTGGAAGATCATCGCCTCGCTGGTGAAGCAGTACGACATCAACGTCATCGTCGACTCCGGCGACACCATGGACCACGGGACCGCGGCTGAGAACGGCTTCCTGGACCCGATCGCGAACCTCGGGGCGCCGTACGTGTGGGTGCGCGGCAACCACGACTCGGTGATCACCCAGCAGTACCTGGAGGGCATGAAGAACGTGCACGTCCTGGACGAGGGCCGGGCGGTCTCGGTGGCCGGGCTGCGTTTCGCGGGCATGGGGGACCCGCAGTACACGCCCGACCGTTCGAAGAACCCCGGGCAACTGCCGTCGGAGGAGCTGGCCGGCGCCCGGCTGGCCTCCGCGCTCCGGGACCAGGAGGCGGCGGGCACGTCGGTGGACGTGGCCATCGCCCACAACCCGGACGCGGCCCGCCAGGCGGACGGCGAGGTCCCGCTGGCCCTGGCCGGGCACCTCCACCACCAGGAGATGGAGGTCATGAAGTACGGCACACGGCTGCGCATCGAGGGCTCGACGGGCGGCAGCGGGCTGCGGGCGGTGGAGGGCAAGTACCCCGACCCCATCGAGGCCTCGGTCCTCTACCTCGACCGGGACACCCGCCACCTCCAGGCCTGGGACGAGATCAAACTCGGGGGCCTGGGCCTGACGACGGCCGAGGTCAGCCGCCATCTGCCGAAGGAGAACCAGCCCGGGGCGACCCCGTCCCCGACAAGCACCTCCCCGTCGCCGGGCACGTCCCCCGGCACGCCCCCCGGTACGTCCCCCGGTACGTCCCCGGGCTCGTCCGTGAGCCCCTCCCCGTCCTCGTCCCCGAGTCGGTCCGGCAACCCGTCGGGCGGCGGGCCGTAAACCGTTTTGGCGAACCCTCGTCGCATCCCATATGCTTCTCACGTCCCCGACGCGCTGAGAAGCGCCCAGGCGGGCCGATAGCCCTCATCGTCTAGCGGCCTAGGACGCCGCCCTTTCAAGGCGGTAGCACGGGTTCGAATCCCGTTGGGGGCACGTAACACCGTGTGCGACACTGAGCTGGTTGGTTCGCACACAACAGCAAGGTCCTGTGGAGCAGTTTGGAGTGCTCGCCACCCTGTCAAGGTGGAGGCCGCGGGTTCAAATCCCGTCAGGACCGCTGGAGTCTCGCAGGAGACTCCGTGGCTGGGTAGCTCAGTTGGTACGAGCGTCCGCCTGAAAAGCGGAAGGTCGCCGGTTCGACCCCGGCCCCAGCCACACCGCCCGAAGGCCCCGTCCCCACGGACGGGGCCTTCGATGTGCACTTCACGCACCGCGGACCATCGAAGGCCATGGAGGGCCGATCGAGGGCCACCGGTGGCGTCCCTGCTCTGGCCTGCGGGTTCGGGGTTGGTTTGCCTCGGAGGGTGAAGGGTGCGTATGGTGGTAGATCGTTTGAATCCCATTTGCCCGGCGCCAAAAATGACGCGCCGCGTGTGGCGCGTTCTCTCCCTTGCCGTGGCCGGACCGCATTGAGGCGGTTGATTGCGACTTTCACGGAGTTTGGGCGCGTGCCGAGAACTCCGGAAGGTTTGCTTTCGCATGTCCGTCACCAGTACTGATCACGTCGTCCTGCCCGAGGGCGGGGACGAGACCGCCGCTCCCGAGGCCACCTTCGCGGACCTGGGGCTGCCCGAGGCCGTCGTCCGCAAGCTCGCGCAGAACGGGGTGACCGTTCCGTTCCCGATCCAGGCCGCGACCATCCCGGACGCGCTGGTGGGCAAGGACATCCTCGGTCGCGGGCGCACCGGCTCCGGCAAGACGCTCTCCTTCGGTCTGCCGACCCTGGCCACGCTGGCCGGCGGGCACACCGAGAAGCGGAAGCCCCGGGCGGTCATCCTCACCCCCACCCGTGAGCTCGCCATGCAGGTCGCGGACGCGCTCCAGCCGTACGGCGACGTGCTGGGCCTGAAGATGAAGGTCGTCTGCGGCGGTACGTCGATGGGGAACCAGATCTACGCGCTGGAGCGCGGGGTCGACATCCTCGTCGCCACCCCCGGCCGCCTGCGCGACATCATCAACCGCGGTGCCTGCTCCCTCGAGAACGTGCAGATCGCCGTTCTCGACGAGGCCGACCAGATGTCCGACCTGGGCTTCCTGCCCGAGGTCACCGAGCTGCTCGACCAGGTCCCGGCCGGCGGCCAGCGCATGCTCTTCTCCGCGACCATGGAGAACGAGATCGCCACGCTCGTCAAGCGCTACCTCAACGACCCGGTCAGCCACGAGGTCGACGCGGCCCAGGGCGCGGTGACGACCATGTCGCACCACATCCTGATCGTGAAGCCCAAGGACAAGGCCCCGGTCACCGCCGCGATCGCCTCGCGCAAGGGCCGAACGATCATCTTCGTGCGGACCCAGCTGGGTGCCGACCGCGTCGCCGAGCAGCTGCAGGACGCCGGGGTGAAGGCCGACGCCCTGCACGGAGGCATGACCCAGGGCGCGCGGACCCGGACGCTGGCCGACTTCAAGGACGGGTACGTCAACGTCCTCGTCGCGACCGACGTCGCGGCGCGCGGTATCCACGTGGACGGCATCGACCTGGTGCTGAACGTGGACCCCGCCGGTGACCACAAGGACTACCTGCACCGGGCCGGGCGTACGGCGCGTGCCGGGCGCACGGGCACCGTGGTCTCCCTCTCCCTCCCGCACCAGCGCCGTCAGATCTTCCGGCTGATGGAGGACGCGGGCGTCGACGCCTCGCGCCACCTCATCCAGACCGGCGCGGCCTTCGACCCGGAGGTCGCCGAGATCACCGGCGCCCGGTCGATGACCGAGGTCCAGGCCGAGTCCGCGGGGAACGCCGCCCAGCAGGCCGAGCGTGAAGTCGCTCACCTGACCAAGCAGTTGGACCGCGCCACGCGTCGCGCCGCCGAACTGCGCGAGGAGGCCGACCGGCTGGTCGTCCGGGTCGCCCGCGAGCGCGGCGAGGACCCGTCCCAGGCGCTCGCGGAGGCGCGGGGCGAGACCGTGGCCGCGGCTCCTGCCGTGGCCGAGGGCGCCGAGGTCGCGGAGAGCCGTGAGGTCTCCGTGCCGGCGCAGCCCGCGGCTCAGGACGTGGACCGGATCGAGCAGGGCGCTGCGTCCGCGTCGTCCGCACGGCCCGTGACCGAGCGTCCGTCGTACGAGCGTTCCGCGTCCGAGCGTCCCTCGTACGAGCGGCGTGAGCGCCGGGACGACCGGGGTGAGCGGGGCGAGCGCGGTGGCTTCGGCAGGGACAACCGGGATCGCGACCGGGACCGTGACCGTGATCGGGACCGTGGCTTCGACCGCGGTGGGCGTTCCTTCGAGCGCCGGGACGGCGAGCGTGGCGGGTTCCGTCGCGACGACCGTCGTGACGACCGGGGCGGGTTCAACAGGGACCGTGACCGCGACCGCGACCGTGGCGGGCGTTCCTTCGAGCGCCGCGACGACCGGGGCGGCTTCCGTCGGGACGGCGACCGTGGCGGCTTCCGTCGTGACGCTGACCGTGGCGGGTTCCGCCGGGACGACCGTCGCGACGACCGGGGCGGCCGTGGCTTCGAGCGCCGCGACGGTGAGCAGGGCGGGTTCCGCCGGGACGGCGAGCGCAAGTTCGACCGTGGTGGGCGTTCCTTCGACCGGCGTGACGACCGGACCGGCCACCGCGGCAGCGACCGGCCGTTCAACCGTGACCGCCAGGGCGACCGCCCCTCCGGTGGCTACCGCTCCGGAAACCACGACCGTCCGTACGGCCGCCGTGACGACCACCGTGGTTCCTCCGGCTCCGGTTCCTTCAACCGCCGCGAGGACAAGCCGCGCTGGAAGCGCAACGGCTGACGCCAGTAACGGCTGACGCCAGTAGGTGTGAGGAGCGCCGTGTCCCCCCGTTCCGGGTGGGCACGGCGCTTCGTCGTTCCGTCGTTCCGTCGTTCCTCGCGCGTGGCGGTCAGGAGGGCTGGACCTGGTCGAAGAGGGCGAGGGCCTCGGCGGGGTCCGGGCTCACGAGGCGTTCCAGACCGGCCGTCGTGATCTTCGCCCACTTGCCGGCCCGTGCCCACATCTGTTCCTCGAAGGCGCGGACGGTTTCGTCGAGATCTCCGGGGCCGGTGGCGATGGACTCGGCGAGTTCGGCGCCTTCCAGCATCGCGAGGTTCGCGCCCGCCCCCAGTGGGGGCATCAGATGGGCGGCGTCGCCCAGGAGCGTCACCCCGGGGACGTGGGTCCAGGTGTGGGACACGGGCAGGACGTAGAGAGGGCGGTGGACGAAAGCCGTGCCCTGGCGGAGGAGGTCGAGGACGGGAGCGGCCCAGCCGTCGAACAGAGCCAGCAGGCTCGCTCGCACGGCCTCGACGTCGGCCAGGTCCAGGTTGGTGTGCCAGTCCAGCGGTGCGCGGAACTGGGCGTACACCTTGACGTGGCCGCCACTGTTGCGCTGGGCGGCGAGAGATCGGTTCACGCCGAACACAGCCACGGAACCGTCGCCGATCAACCGGGCGAGGTCGGGGTGGCGGGTGTCGACGTCGTCCAGGGAGGTCTCGACCGAGGTGACGCCGGTGTAGTGCGGCGTCACCGGCGAGACTGCCGGGCGGACCCGGGACCAGGCGCCGTCCGCGCCGACGACGAGGTCGAACGTCTCCTGTCGCCCGTCCGTGAAATCGACCAGTACGCCATCCCGGGCCCCCGGCACCACCTGTGTCACGCCCCGCCCCCACCGGACGTCGAGGGGGTCGAGAGGGCCGAGCAGCAGATCGCGGAGTTGCCCGCGGTCGATCTCGGGATTGGCCCGCTCGTCCGGACGGGGTTGCCAGTCGCGCAGGACGGTCCCGGCCGTGTCCAGGATGCGCATGGCCTGCCCCTCGGGACGGGACAGCGCCTGGAACTCGGCCAGCAGCCCCGCCTTGTCCAGCGCGAGCTGGCCCAGCCCTTCGTGCAGGTCCAGCGTGCCGCCCGGGGGGCGGGCGTCGGGGGCGGGATCGCGTTCGAGGACGGTGACGGGGTGACCGTGGCGGTGCAGGACGCGGGCCAGGGTCAGGCCGCCAGGGCCACCGCCGATCACAGCGATACGATGTCTCATGCCGATACACTGTATTTTCTCGAGACGATGCATCGCAACGGTACGGTGTGACCATGACTGTGTGGGACCGTCCGGAGCCGCCGACCCGCCCCGCGCCGCTCGACCGGGAGCGGATCGTGGCCGCCGCCATCGCGCTGGCCGACGAGGGCGGGCTGGAGGCGGTGTCGTTGCGCAAGGTCGCCGGCCGGCTGGACGCCGGCCCGATGCGGCTGTACGGATACATCTCCACCAAGGAGGAGCTGTTCGACCTCATGATGGACGAGGTCCAGGCCGAGATCCTCCCCGAGGAACAGCCCGGTGACTGGCGGGAGGCGCTGAGCGTCCTCGCCCACCGCACCAGGCAGGCCGCTCTCCGCCATGAATGGCTGGCCGACCTGCTCGGCCGCCGCCCGGCCCTGGGCCCGAACGGCCTCGCCGTGACCGAGGCCACGCTGGCCTCCCTCGACGGCCTCACCGACATCGACACCGTCATGCGCGCCGTGGAGACGGTCAGCGCCTACTTCACCGGCGCGATCAGGCGCGAGATCACGAACCTGCGGGCCGAGCGCTCCACGGGCCTGTCCAAGCACGACTGGCAGCGCGCCCACGGCCCGCATGTGACGAGAATGCTGGCCACGGGCCGCTTCCCGGCGCTGGCCAAGGCCGTGTACGACGGCACGGACGTGGACGCCGAGACATCCTTCGCGACCGGCCTGGACTGGGTCCTCGACGCCGTGGCCGCCAAACTCACCCGGCCGTCGGCGTGACGTAACCGGAGGTGGCCGGGGCCTGGACGGCGATTTCTGGCCAAGTTGTGATGCATGTCACGCCCTCGGGGAGGGAATCGCTCCGGGCATGACAGATGACGCCATAGCGAGTGGGCTGTCTGACGAAGAGCGGCTGGCCCAGCTCGGTTACACGCAGGTTCTTGCCCGCCGCATGTCGGCGTTCTCCAACTACGCGGTCTCGTTCACGATCATCTCGGTCTTGTCGGGCTGTCTGACGTTGTACCTGTTCGGCATGAACACGGGCGGCCCCGCCGTGATCATGTGGGGCTGGGTCGCGGTCGGTCTGATGACGTTGTTCGTCGGACTGTCGATGGCCGAGATCTGTTCGGCCTACCCGACGTCGGCCGGCCTGTACTTCTGGGCGCACAGGCTGGCGCCGCGGAGAACCGCGGCGGCATGGGCGTGGTTCACGGGCTGGTTCAACGTCCTGGGCCAGGTGGCCGTGACGGCCGGTATCGACTTCGGGGCCGCGTCCTTCCTCGGCGCGTACCTGAACCTGCAGTTCGACTTCGAGGTGACGCCGGGCCGCACGATGCTGCTCTTCGCCGGGATCCTGCTGCTCCACGGCCTGCTGAACACCTTCGGCGTCCGTATCGTCGCCGTCCTCAACAGCGTGAGCGTGTGGTGGCACGTGCTGGGCGTGGCGGTGATCGTCGGCGCGCTCACCTTCGTACCGGACAAGCACCAGTCCGCGTCCTTCGTGTTCGGCGAGTTCGTGAACAACACGGGCTGGGGCAGCGGGGTGTACGTCGTACTCCTGGGGCTGCTGATGGCCCAGTACACCTTCACCGGGTACGACGCCTCCGCCCACATGACGGAGGAGACGCACGACGCGTCCACGGCGGGCCCGAAGGGGATCGTGCAGTCGATCTGGACGTCGTGGATCGCGGGCTTCGTGCTGCTGCTGGGCTTCACCTTCGCGATCCAGTCGTACCAGGGGGCGTTGGAGTCGCCCACGGGTGCGCCGCCCGCGCAGATCCTGCTGGACGCGCTCGGGGCGACGGCGGGCAAGCTGCTGCTCCTGGTCGTGATCGGGGCGCAGTTGTTCTGCGGGATGGCCTCGGTGACCGCCAACAGCCGCATGATCTACGCCTTCTCGCGCGACGGCGCGCTGCCGTTCTCCCACGTCTGGCACACGGTCAGCCCGCGCACACGCACACCGGTGGCGGCGGTGTGGCTGGCGGCCGGGGGAGCGCTGGTACTGGGCCTGCCGTACCTGATCAACGTCACGGCGTACGCGGCGGTGACGTCCATCGCCGTCATCGGCCTCTACATCGCGTACGTCATCCCGACCCTGCTCCGGCTTCGCAAGGGGGACGGCTTCCAGCGGGGGCCGTGGCACCTGGGCCGCTGGTCGCGTGTGGTGGGCGTGGTGTCGGTGGTGTGGGTCGGGATCATCACCATCCTCTTCATGCTGCCGCAGGTCTCACCGGTCACCTGGGAGACGTTCAACTACGCCCCGGTCGCGGTGCTGGTGGTCCTCGGTTTCGCGGCGACCTGGTGGCAGGCCTCGGCCCGCCACTGGTTCCTGAACCCGGAGCACGAACGAACGATCGCCCGCGAGGAGGCGCGGAAGGGCGCGCCGGAGCCGGTGGATCCGTAGGGCGGTTGGTGCGGGTGGCTGGGGGCGCGTCGGCCGGTCGGCGCGCCCTCCGGCGGCCGTTTCCGCCAGTAACCCGCCCGTCCCGCGTCCTTCTTCCGCCCGTTCTGTTCTCCGGCGGGCCTTTTTGCGGGGCTTCGACGCGGCCGGGTCACCGATACCCGATCGGAGTCCGGGCCTCGTCCGGCTATGCTCGGGGAGGCAACATCACGCAACACCGCCTGGGCCCTTAGCTCAATTGGCAGAGCAGTGGACTTTTAATCCATTGGTTGTGGGTTCGAGTCCCACAGGGCCTACGAGTTGTAGGTGGGGGTAGTCCCCTCTGACCTGCTGCGCAGCGCTCGGGTCGGCTTCGGTCGGCTCGGGCGCTGAGTCGTTTTCAGGCGAGTGCGTGAGCGGATGTGCTCAGGCGTTCGGTTCGCTGTCGCCGGGGGCGTCGCCGGGCGGTTGTTCGACGACGAAGGATCCCTTGCCGCGCACCGTGACGATCAGGCCGCGCTCGCGAAGTTCCTGTGCGGCCCGGCGTGCCGTGAGTCGAGCCACGCCGTACTCGTCGGCCAGGTGGTTCTCCGAGGGGATGGGCCTGTCGGGTGCCAGTGCCCCGGACGCGATCTTCCCGGCGATGACGTCGGCCAGCTGAGCGTAGAGAGGTCGCGCGCTCATGGCGTCCAGAGTGGTCTTCGGCTCTTCCGCATCGCTCATACGTCCAACGTAGAGCGGCAGCGACCTCCCCATTCGTGTGGATCCCTCTGTACTTGTATATAGAGGTCTGCATCCCGGTGTAGCTTCGAACCGCAAACACCCCGGCGAGGTGGCTAGACCTCCCGGGGCACGGCCAACGCTTACAAGAAGCGTCGACATGCACGACCTTATCCGCCGCACCCTCGAATGGCTGCGCCTTCTCTTCGGCCCGGGCACGGGCAAACGGCGCCGCCCCCACCATCACCTTCACCTCTGCGTCCACCTGACCGTCGTACGCCGCCCGTCCACCCCGCCGCCCCCGCACCTCCCTCTCCACCGCTCCCCGTACGGCCTCGTCACGCCCCTCGACGGCACCGATTCCGCCCTCGTACGCCCCTATCTCGTCGGCGCGCAGGGGGTGGCCGCCTGATGTCGTCCGCCCGGCTGTTGCCCTGGCCCTCACCCGACGGCAACCCGTGCTACCTGGTGACTGACAGCGGCGGCGGGTACCTGTCCCGCCTCGCCGACGACCTGGAAGCCACGCAGCTGGCCATCGGCGCCGACGTGCTCGTCCTCGCCCGCACTGTGCTGGACGACCCCGCCTCGCCGTACACCGAGGTGCGCTATGCCGGCCTCCGCCTCGCCGAGTGCCTGACCGACGCCCTGCGCGTCGCCGAGTCGCGCGGTATGCGCCTGACGGTGGCGGACAGGGAGGAGCCGGAGGGCATCGAGGACGCCGGAGAAACGAGCGGGTAGCCGGGGGCCGACAGCTAAGGGAACCTCCACATTCGCCCCCGGCGTCCGTCGCACAGTGAGGTGCGTATTCTGCGCCTGACGGACATCATGGACGGGACAGACATCCGGGGAAACATCCGGGGTGCGGCAGGCACTCCGGCGGGTGGGGGCAGGGGGGCGTCCCATGGCGCAGCCGTTGGAACGCGGTGACCCGCGGCAGGTGGGGCCGTACCGCATCGTGGGGCGCCTCGGTGCCGGCGGTATGGGCCGCGTCTACCTGGGACGGTCGCCGGGCGGGAGGGCGGTCGCCGTCAAGACGATCCGGCCCGAGATGGCCGACGAGCCCGAGTTCCGGCAGCGATTCGCGCGGGAGGCGGCGGCCGCGCGGGCGGTCAGCGGGGCGTTCACCGCCGCGGTCGTCGACGCGGACCCGTACGGAGACCCGCCATGGCTCGCCACGGTCCACGTCGCGGGCATCTCGCTCGACGACACCATCGCGCGGCACGGGCCGCTGCCCGAGGCCTCGGTGCTCGCCTTGGGCGCCGGCCTGAGCGAGGCCCTCCAGGCCATCCATGCCGCGGGGCTCGTCCACCGGGATCTGAAGCCCTCCAACGTGCTGCTCGCTCCCGACGGACCCAAGGTGATCGACTTCGGGATCGCGATCAGTGCCGGATCGAGTTCGCTGACCCGGAGTGGAGTGGTCGTCGGCACTCCCGCCTTCATGTCGCCCGAGCAATTGACGGGCGGCCGTGCCAGTGCGCCCGCCGATGTGTTCGCCCTCGGGGGTGTGCTCGTCTTCGTCGCGGGCGGTGAGGGGCCCTTCGGGTCCGGTTCGTCGGTCGGCGTCGCCTACCGCGTGGTCCATGACGAGCCCGGGCTGTCCGCCGTCCCCGAAGGCCTGCGCCCGCTCCTCGCCCGCTGTCTCGACAAGGACCCGGTGCATCGGCCCACGGTCGCGGAGCTGCTCGCCGAGTTCGCCGGCCGTGTCCACGCGGCGTCCGGAGCGGCATCCGGCGGCGCCGCGTACGGCACGGACACCGTCACCCTCGCCCTCCACGGCGGCGACTGGCTGCCCGCACCCGTGGCCGCCTCGGTGCTGCGGGCCGAGGCGGCCGGGGTCGCGGTGGACCCACGCCTGCCCACGGAGCCGGAACCCTTCGGTGAGACCGTGACGGCGCCCGAGGGGTTCGGGCCGCCGTCCCCGGTCGTGCTCCGGGGCCCGGGGCAGCCGGGCTCGAGCACCACCCCCGACCCCGTGTCGACCGTGCCGGCCGCCGGCACCCAGGGCGGCCAGGACGACCGCACCCCGGACACACCCACCCGTCGCCGCGCCCTGATCGCCCTCGCCGGGCTCGGCACCGTCACCGCCGTTGGCGTGGCCACCTACATGCTGGGGCGCGGCGACCAGGACCCCGACGACAAGGACAAGGGCAAGGGCAAGGGGAACAGCACGCTCAAGGTTCCGGGCGACTCGGCGGACCCGGGCACCCGAAGATGGACCTACGGCACCGGAGGCGCGGTCGCGCCCGCCCTGCTCGCCGCGGGCGGGCTGGTGTACGCCGGCAGCAGGGACGGGAGCATGTACGCCCTGGACGCCGAGACCGGAAAGCCGCGCTGGCAGTTCAGCACCGGCAACGGCGTCTACACCTGCCCCGCCGTGGCCGGGGGCGTCGCCTTCTTCGGCAGCGCGGACTACCACCTCTACGCCGTCGACGTGAAGACCGGCGAGCAGCGCTGGCAGTTCACGGCCGGAGGAGAGGTCAACTCCTCCCCGGTGGTCGCCGGGGGAGTGGTCTACGCCGGAAGCGACGACGGCAGGCTGTACGCCGTGGACGCCCGTTCCGGTGACCGGAAGTGGACGTTCGCCGCCGGGGGCCGTATCCGTTCCTCCCCGGTGGTCGCGTGGAGCAAGGTCTACGTGGGCAGCGAGGACTTCCGGCTCTACGGCGTCGACGCGGCGACCGGGGAACGCCGCTGGGCCTTCAGGACGGACGGTGACGTCAAGTCCTCACCGGCGATCTCCGACCGGGTCGTCTACGTGGGCAGTTACGACGGCAACCTCTACGCCGTCAACTGCGACACCGGCGAACTCCGCTGGACCTTCGCCACCCGTGGCGGCGTGGGCTCCTCGCCGGCCGTGTCCGGCGGGGTCGTCTACGTGGGGAGCGACGACGGCAACCTGTACGCCGTCGATGCCCTCACCGGAAAGCGGAAGTGGAAGTTCACCATCGGTGATGTCGTCTACTCCTCGCCGGCCGTCCTCGGCGACGCCGTGTACGTCGGCAGCAAGAACGGCAACCTCTATGCCGTACGCAGGGACACGGGCAGGCCGCTGTGGACGTACCGGACCGGCGCGGACGTCCGCTCCTCGCCCGCGGCCACCGGCGGCACGGTCTTCGTGGGCAACGACAGCGGAACGGTCTTCGCGGTCAACCGCTGACAGTGGCGTACGGGCACTGTGACGTTGGAGTGAATCGTCGTGGCGCTCGGCGTCGGGCGGCCCGGGGTGCGGCGTGGCGCCTCGGCCGGGGGCGCACTCTGCTCAAGGATTCGTGCGCGTGGCGCAGACTTTCGAGGAACTCGTGGGGATGCAGAGAGCGGCGGACGAGGCCCACGCGCGAGTGGAGGCGTTGCGCGAGCAGTACGGTTCCCCGACCGCCCAGAAGTGGACCGAGACGCAGACCGAGACGTACGAGACCGCGTGGCGGGCCTGGCGCGACCTCGCCCGGGACGCGCAGGCCGCGGTGACCGAGTACGCGAGCGCGGAGGGGCAGGCGCGCAGCGAGGTCGAGGCGGACGTGAAGAAGGCCGTACGGCATCCGGGGCCGGGGCCGGGGCCTGGACCAGGGGCGCCGGAGGCGTAGCGCACACGAAAAAACCTGGGGCCGGAACCCTTTCGGATTCCGGCCCCAGGCCTTCAGTAGCGGGGACAGGATTTGAACCTGCGACCTCTGGGTTATGAGCCCAGCGAGCTACCGAGCTGCTCCACCCCGCGTCGGTGAAATCAACTATACGGCATGCGCGGGGTGCTCAGCACACGCGTTTCCCGTGGTCCTGGTCTCCCCGGCCTCCCCTCACCTCACCACCCGCTCCTCGTACAGCCACCGGCGGAACAGGCGGCTGAGCCCGGGCATGATCACGTAGGTGAGCACCGGGGCGGCGATGAGAGGGAAGAGGGCGGCCTTCAGAGGAACGGGCAGGGCGGTGGCGTGCGGGGTGATCAGCGCGTTGATGGCGAGGGCGACGGGGAAGGCGCCGAGCATGGTCACCAGCGTCATCTTCCAGCGCGGCGGCGCCTTCACCCGGCGCTGCGGGAGGCTGAACCAGGTCTCCATACCGGTGGGCTGCTGCTGGGCCTCGGTGACCTGGTGGGCGACGCCATGCACACGGTCCAGCCAGGTCTGGCGCGCCGGCAGCCGCAGCCACGCGTCCAGTCGGTCCTGGTCCGCGAAGCGCAGGACGCCGTGGTAGACGCGCTGGCCGTGCTGAGGACGCAGCCAGGTGACGCCCTCGTGGCCGCAGAAGCCCTCGGCGATGTAGGCGATCTCATGGGTCAGTTCCTCGAACTCCTCCTGCCGGCCGGGCTTCACCTCCCAGCTGTAGACCAGCGTCACCCCTTGGTCCTCGGCACGGTCCAGGGTCGTCGTGTCCTCGCGCGGGCGGCTCATAGGGGTCTCCTTCCGGCTCTCTCGGCTCTCGAACGCGAGCACCGGCCTTATGGAGTACCCAGGGCCTCAGGAAGTGAGCAAGTGGCTGTTCGGCGCGGTCGCCCGGGCCTCGTACTCGGGGAGCACGACGACGTCGGCCCCCTCCGCCGTCAGGAGGGCGTTGCCGTCGGCGCCCACGACGAACGTGTCCGGCTCCCGCCACGCGGTGACGACGCGCCGTACCCCCGCGTCGAGGATCAGCCGGGCGCAGGGTGACGGGCGGGAGGAGCGGCGGGCGCAGGGCTCCAGGCTGCTGTAGACGGTGGCGGTGGCCAGGCGCGGGTCACCGGGATCCAGCTTGGCCAGGGCCGCCTCCTCGGCGTGGGCCACCGGGTCGTCGCCCTCTCGGGAGTGGGCGCGGGCCAGTTCCGTACCGTCGGCGGCGACGATCACCGCGCCCACGCTGAAGGCCGTCCGTGAGGGCGGGCACTGGGCCGCCAGGTCACAGGCCAGCTCCAGCCAGTGCCGGTCGGCCGCCGAGGGCTGCCCGCCGGTGCCGGGGACCGTGGGCGCGTACCGGATGAGGACGATGTCGCCCACCGGCCGGGTCTCCAGCAGGCGCAGACGGCTGGTCGGGCCGCCGGGGTACGCGCCCGTGCCGAACATCCGCGGGGCGTCCGACTGGCCCACGAACAGGGGCGCGACCGCGAGTTGGAGCTCGTCCGCGAGGCCCTCCCGGAGCAGCTGGGTGTGGACCCGGCCGCCGCCCTCCACCATGAGGCGCCGGACGCCGCGTACGGTCCCGAGGTGGTCGAGCACGGCCCGCCACCGCAGTTCGGGGCCGACGGCCACCACGTCCACGTCGGCGGGGAAGCCGACGGCGCGCAGGCGTTCGGCGCCCTCGTCCGTGGTGTACGTCACCTTCTCGCCTCCGGTGTGCCAGAAGCGGGCGGTGGGGTCGAGGTCGCCGGTCGCGGTGACGGTGACCTTCAGCGGGTACTCCGGGAGCCCCGCGGCGACACGGGCCGCGCGCCGCTCGGGGGAGTTCACCAGTAGCCGGGGGTTGTCGGTGCGCAGGGTGCCGGCGCCGACCAGGATCGCGTCGCTGGCCGCCCGCACCTCGTCGACCCGGTCGAAGTCGGCCGGGCCCGACAGCAGCAGCCGTTCGGGTCCGGTGTCGTCCAGGTAGCCGTCGAGGGAGACGGCGGCGGACAACAGGACGTAGGGCTGGGGCATGGGGGTCGCTCCCGTGGTCGTGACGTTGGGCTGATCGTGACGTTGGGCTGGTCGTGACGTTCGGCTGGTCGTGACGTTCGGCTGATCGTGACGGTCGGCGGTGTGGTTCAAGTTTTAAACAATAACTACACTGTCCGTATGACGACCCGCTGGCTCACCCCCGAGGAACAGCGTGCCTGGCGCGCGTACATCGCGGCCTCGCTGCTCCTGGAGGACGCGCTCGACCGGCAGCTCCAGCAGGAGGCCGGCATGTCGCACCTGTACTACTCCGTACTGGCCGGCCTCTCCGAGGCGCCGGACCGCAGTATGCGGATGACCGACCTCGCCGAGTCCCTGAAGATCACGCGCAGCCGGCTGACGTACGTCGTGGCGCGGCTGGAGAAGGACGGCGCGCTGCGGCGGGAGGGGTGCGCGTCGGACAAGCGGGGCAGTGTGGCGGTGCTCACGGACGAGGGGATGGCCCTGCTGGAGCGTACGGCACCGGGCCACGTCGAGATGGTCCGCAGGGCGGTCTTCGACCACCTCGGCCCGGAGCAGGTGGAACAGCTGGAGCGCATCTGTACGGGCATCACGGAGGCGCTCCAGGGCGACGGTGCCGAGGCGGTCACCTCCGACGACCTTCCATGGCGCCGCCGCTCCTGCTCTTCGGGCTAGCCCGCCGGGAGAGGGCAGTAATTTCGGCGGCAGTGGGAATGCGGCGCCCGCCGTCAGGGTTGCTTGAAGTTTGAAGCAGGGCTAGAGTCCCTGTGGGCGATGTGCTTCAAAACTGAAGCATACCGGCCGACCTGCACCCGCACCTGGACCGGAGGCCCGCATGCCCGACCAGCCCACCGCCACCACCCGCTCCCGCGTCCGGGTCCCGCTGCGCTTCCAGGACGGCTACGGCGTCGATGCCGAACTGGTCACCTTCCACGGTCTCACCGACGGTCAGGAGCACGTGGCCGTCGTCCTCGGAGAGCCCGCGCCCGGCACCACCCCGCTGGTCCGCCTGCACTCCGAGTGCCTGACCGGCGACGTCTTCGGATCGGCCCGCTGCGACTGCGGCCCGCAGCTGCGCGAGGCGGTGGAGCAGATCGCCGACCGCGGTGGCGTCCTCCTCTACCTCCGCCAGGAGGGCCGGGGCATCGGCCTCTACAACAAGCTCGACGCGTACGCCTTGCAGGACCAGGGCCTCGACACGTACGCGGCCAACGCCGCGCTCGGCCTCCCCGAGGACGCCCGCGACTACACCGCCGCCGCACAGATGCTCGGAGCCCTCGGCATCGACACCCTGGACCTGCTCTCCAACAACCCCGACAAGGCGCAGCAGCTGCGCGACCTCGGGGTCAAGGTCCGCACCCGCGTTCCCACGGGCGTCTTCACCACCGCCCACAACGTCCGTTACCTGCGCGCGAAGGTCCTCCAGACCCAGCACACGCTGCCGCTCGCGGACCTGGGGGGCCTGGGGGAGCGGGGGGACCTGGGGGACCTGGCGGAGCTCTCCGCGGGCTGACGTCTGCCGGCCCTCTTCATCGGCCCCTTCGCAGCTGGTGATCGTTCACGACTTCCTCATAACTGCTGTCACTGAGCGTGTTCGGACAACCCCTCTGCGCATAACAACTGACGCACCGTCAGGATGCCTGTGACTCCTGAGACAGGGGTAACTCGCCCGATTTAGGCCTGCCTTGACCCGAAAGTCCAGCCCAGAAGCCTGAACGATCATCCAGAACCGCTTGGAATACGGCCCGCGCGTCTATTAACGTTCGATAACGCAGCGCGGTCGTCCCAGCCGTCACAAGAGGCGGCTCCGTGCGCACGCGCCGAATCCCGCAAGGGAACCGGGGAACCACCACCCAGGGGTGAATCACGCGGAAGCCGCCGTGGAAGCACGGTCGGTTTACGCGCGTAGGAGACCTTCCTGCTCCGAACCCGTCAGCTAACCCGGTAGGCGAGAAGGAAGGAAAGGAGTACGCCCACGTGGCGTCCAACCGGTCTGCGACCGAAGCCCCACCCATGCCGGGCCAACGCGGCGACAGCGATACTTTCGGGTACGGCGGCTACAACGGCGAGGACGAGGGTCCCTGGCAGGAGTGGAACCCCACAGAGGAGTCCATCCGCCCCGTTCGCGGCCGGCACCGGGTCGCCAAGAAGAGCGGACTCGCCCGCGGCGGTCTCGCCCGGAGCTCCACCGTTCTGGGTGTCGGCGTCATAGCCGCCGTCGGCGCGGGCGGCATGGCCACCGCGCAGACCGGCAAGCCGCCGGTGTCCATCTCGATGCCCGACATGCCCAACGTCGGCTCGGTCTTCGACTCCGAGGACGAGCCCGCGGGCTCCTCCACCCCGCTCAGCAACGCGGGCATGACCGGCGCCGACGCCGAGCAGGGCGCCGGCAACGCCGGTGAGGCGCTGCGCGCCCGCATCATGCAGCAGGCCGAGTCGCAGCAGGACGCGGTCGACCGGGCCGCCGCGCTCGCCGCCGAGTCCGCCGCCGCGAAGAAGGCCGCCGAGGCCGCCGCCAAGGAGCGTGAGGAGGCCGAGGCCAAGGCCGCCGCCGCGAAGAAGAAGGCGGAGGAGGAGGCGGAGAAGAAGGCCGAGGCCGAGCGCGTCGCCGAGCTCGCCAAGCAGTTCACGCTGCCGACGTCCTCGTACACGATCACCTCCACCTTCGGTCAGTCCGGCGCGTACTGGTCCTCCGGCCAGCACACCGGCCTCGACTTCGCCGCCCCCACGGGTACCCCGATCAAGGCGATCCACAACGGCACCATCACCGAGGCCGGCTGGAGCGGTTCGTACGGCTACCGCACCATCCTCACCCTCGACGACGGCACCGAACTCTGGTTCGCCCACCAGTCGTCCATCAGCGTCAGCGTCGGCCAGAAGGTCGCGAGCGGCGACGTCATCGGCCGCGTCGGCGCCACCGGCAACGTCACGGGCGCCCATCTCCACCTGGAGGTCCACCCCGGCGGCAGCGCCACCGGCATCGACCCGATGGCCTGGCTGCAGAGCAAGGGGATCAACCCCTGAGGTTCAACCCCTGAGGTCTTCCGGGAGCAGGTGAGGTGATCCCCTCCCGGATTTACGAACCCTTGGCCGGACGTGCGGAATTCGCGCGTCCGGTCAGGGCGTTGTCATAGAGCATGACTTCTCTTCGCAAGCTCGGCTCATCCGGTCTCGAGGTCTTCCCGCTCTCCCTCGGCGGCAACGTCTTCGGCTGGACGGCCGACGAGGCCCAGTCCTTCGCCGTTCTCGACGCGTACACGGCCGCCGGCGGCAACTTCATCGACACCGCCGACTCCTACTCGGCCTGGATCGAGGGCAACCAGGGCGGCGAGTCCGAGACCATCATCGGCAAGTGGGCCAAGGCGCGCGGCAACCGCTCCGACGTCGTGATCGCCACGAAGGTCAGCCAGCACCCCGACTACCAGGGCCTCACGGCCGCCAACATCAAGGCCGCCGCCGACGCCTCCCTGCGCCGCCTGGACACCGACTACATCGACCTCTACTACACCCACTTCGACAAGCCCGAAGTCCCGGTCGAGGAGATCATCACCGCACTGGACGAGCTGGTGAAGGCGGGCAAGGTCCGCGCGATCGCCGCCTCCAACATCTCCCCCGAGCGCCTCCAGGCCTCCCTCGACTTCTCCGACCGCGAGGGCTTCGCCCGGTACGTGGCGCTCCAGCCGCACTACAACCTGGTCTCCCGCTCCACCTACGAGGGCGCCCTGCAGGCCATCGCCTCCCGCGAGGGCCTGGCCGCCGTCCCGTACTTCTCCCTCGCCATGGGCTTCCTCACCGGCAAGTACCGCCCCGGCACGACCGTGGACAGCGCCCGCGCCCAGGGCGCCGGCGCCTACCTGGAGAAGGAGCAGGGCGTACGGGTCCTCGCGGCCCTGGACGAGGTCGCCGAGGCCCACGGTGCCGAACTCGCCACGGTGGCCCTCGCCTGGCTCGCGGCCCAGCCGACGGTCGCCGCGCCGATCGCCTCCGCGCGGACGCTGGAGCAACTGCCCGCGCTGGTGGCGGTGGGAGAGCTGACCCTCACGGAGGAGGAGCTGGCGAAGCTGACGCAGGCGTCACAGGGGAGCTGACGCGGACGCGGTCCGGCGGCGGCGTGCTTCTGAGACCCGTGACCCGGGCCTTACGTCTGATACGGGTTGTACGGGTTGTAGGAGGGGTACGGTGCCGCCGGACCCGGGCTCGAACCCGGACCGTACCCGTACGCCGGCGCGTACCCGTACCCGTGGCCATGTCCCTGGTCATACCCCTGGCCGTACTCGTACCCGTGGACGTTCCCATTCCCGTTCCCGTACACCGGCATCGGCGCCGTCGCCTGTGCCGCGTACGCCAGTGAGGGGCGGGCGATCTCCCGTCGGCGCCACAGCTCGAAGAGCAACTCCCGTTCCCGTACGACGAAATCGGGGTTGGCGCGGCCCCGCCGCCCCCGGTGCCGCAGGAAGGCGAGCGAGGTCGCGTACGCCTCGTACTCGGCGACAGCGCGCGCCGCGTCCTGCCCGAACTGGAGCCCGGCGTACTCGCGGGCCACCCGCCGCCCCTTCATGTTCCCGAGGACGTACGGCTCGGGCGGCGTCAGCCAGCCGGCGGCCGTGTAGGCGGGCAACTCGTCCCGCACGGTGCGCAGTTCCCGCTGTCGCGTCCAGATGACCAGCCAGGTCAGCAGTCCGAACGCGGGCACCATGAACGCCGCGTAGACCGCGAAGAACCCGAACTCCCCGAACGTCGACGAGCCGTTCCACAGCGCGTGCATGCCCATCGCGAGGAGCAGCCCGGAGAGAGGGAGGAGCACGCGGCGTACGTGGTGCCGGTCCGCGGAGAGCGCCGCGATGCCGAAGCCGATCCCCGTGAGCACGGTGAACAGCGGATGCGCGAAGGGCGACATGATCACACGGACGAAGAAGGTCGCGGCCGTCACGGACGCGAGTCCGCTGTCGCCGCTGAGCTGGTCGGTCCCGAAGGCCGTGCCGAGGTAGAGGACGTTCTCGGTGAACGCGAACCCGGTGGCCGTGACCCCCGCGATCACCACTCCGTCCACGATCCCGGTGAAGTCCCGTCTGCGGAACAGGAAGATCAGCAGGACCGCGGCCGCCTTGGCGGTCTCCTCGACGACGGGCGCTATGACGGTGGCGCCGAGGGTGTCCGCGCTGGACGGGTCCGCGGTGGCGGTCGCTATCCACTTGGTCGCGAAACTGTTCGCGACGATGGCTATCAGCGCCGCGGCGCACGCGCCCCAGGCGAACGAGAACAGCAGGTTGCGCCAGGGCCCCGGCTCGACCCGGTCCAGCCAGCGGAACGCGGCTATGAGCAACGGCACGGGGAGCACCGCCAGCCCCAGCCCCACCAGGAACCCCTCCGTACCGGTCTGCTCCCGGACCAGGGCGAGGATGACGAGGCCGGAGAGCGCCAGCAGGGTGATGAGCGCCCCGTACCGCACCCACTTCCTCCGCCACCAGTGCGCGGAGCGCCGCACCCCGCCGACGGAACCGCCGGGGCCGCCCGGGCCGTTGGGTCCGCTGGGGTGCGTCGGATACGGGGGGAAGGTGGCCACGGCATCGACCCTAACGAGGGAGAGGCGCTCCCCGCGATGGTGCCGCGTGAGGTGCAGGTGGTGCCGGTTGGTGCCGGCTTGGTGCCTCGCGGGCGTTCGGCGGGACTGGTCAGGCGCCGGTGGGGGGTTCTGGCTGGTCGGGACGGACTGGGTGGTGTGGCTGCCCTCCGCGCGGCTCGGACGGTACGTCCCTGTGCTGTACGCGTCGGAAGAGCAGGTCGTTCACCACATGACCCTTGTCCAGTCCCTGGCCCTCGAAACGGGTCAGTGGCCGGAACCCCGGACGTGGCGCGAAACCGCCGTCAGCCTGGGTGTTCTCGAAGCCGGGGTGCGCGGTGAGCACCTCGAGCATCCACTCGGCGTACGGCTCCCAGTCGGTCGCGCAGTGGAGGACGGCACCCGGCTTGAGACGGGACGCGGCGAGGGTGAGGAACTCCGGCTGGATCAGCCGCCGCTTGTGGTGCCGCTTCTTCGGCCACGGGTCGGGGAAGTAGACGCGCAGCCCGTCGAGGGAGTCCGGGGACAGCATCTCGCGCAGCAGGATGATGGCGTCCCCGTTGCCCACCCGGATGTTGGACAGTCCGTCCCGATCGGCGAGATTGAGCAGGTTGCCCTGTCCCGGTGTGTGCACGTCCACGGCGAGGACGTTGGTCGCGGGGTCCTGAGCCGCCATCCGTGCGGTGGCCTCGCCCATCCCGAACCCGATCTCCAGCACCACGGGGCCCGTGCTCCCGAACAGCTCGGCGAGGTCGATCTTCCGCTGCCCGTCGATGTCCAGCCCCCACTTGGGCCACAGCCGCTGCAGCGCGTCCGCCTGCCCCGCCGTCACCCGGCTCCGCCGCGGCTGGAAACTCCGGATCCGCCGCTCGAAGTGCGACCCGGCGGGATCGGCCTTCGGTCCGTCGGGGAAGCGGGGTTCCCCCTTCGCCCGGGTACGCCGGAGAGACGCGCCGGGGGTGGAGGGCTGCGGGACTTCGGGGGTGTGGGTGGAATCAGACACAGTGGGGCCGATTTTACTGGCACCCGACGGCCCTGCCCGGAGGGTGTTCCCGGCCGAGGCCGGCTTTCAGGGGCGCGGGGAGCCGCACGGCCTTCAGGGGCGCGGGGCTGTGTCGATATGCGGCTCCGCCGCGTGGGCGCGACCAGCCCCCACCCACCCGCACACAACCCACCCACCCCAGACACCCCCCACCCCCCGGGGGCCTGGGGGCGCAGCCCCCGAGGATGGGACGGGCAGGGGCGGCGGGGGCGAGAAAACTCAGACCCCGGCCAGCGCGCCCAACGCCCGCCGCGCAACCTCCCGCCCAATCGGCAGCGAAGCGGTAGCCGCAGGCGACGGCGCGTTCAGCACATGCACGGTCCGCGCCCCCTCACGAATCAGAAAGTCGTCCACCAGCGTCCCGTCCCGCAACACGGCCTGCGCCCGCACCCCCGCCGCCGCAGGCAGAAGATCGTCCTCCGACACCCCCGGCAACAACCGCCGCACCGCCTCCGCGAACGCCCCCTTGGACACCGACCGCCGCAGCTCCCCCGCCCCGTACCGCCAGTGCCGCCGAGCGATCCGCCACGAACCGGGCCAGGCCAGCGTCGCCCCCAGCTCACGCGGCCGCACGACACCCCACCCGTACCCCTCCCGCGCCAGCGCCGGCACCGCGTTCGGCCCGATGTGCACGCCGCCGTCGATCCCCCGGGTCAGATGCACCCCGAGGAACGGGAACGCCGGATCCGGCACCGGATACACCAGCCCGTTCACCATCTCGGGCCGCGCCAGCGAGTAGTACTCACCCCGGAACGGCACGATCCGCATCCCGGGCTCGTCCCCGGTGAGCCGGGCGATCTCGTCACAGTGCAGCCCGGCACAGTTGACGAGCACGCGCGCACGGACGATCCCATCGTCCGCCAGCCGCACGGCGACCCCGAGCTCGGGACGCCGGTCGATCCGGACGACCTCCGACCCGTACCGGATCTCCGCCCCCGACGCCTCGGCGAGCTGCCGGGCCACGCCCACGAAGTCACAGATCCCCGTGGTCCCGACATGGATGGCGGCGAGGCCCCGCACCTCCGGCTCGTACTCGGTGATCTGAGAGGGACCGAGCTCGCGGACCGGAATACCGTTCTCCCGCCCCCTCTGGACGAGCGCGTGCAGCCGGGGCAGCTCGTCCCGCTCGGTCGCGACGATCAGCTTGCCGGTGACGGCGTGGTCGATGCCGTACTCGGCGCAGAACTTGACCATCTCGGCCGCACCCCGCACCGCGTACCGCGCCTTCAGGGAGCCCGGGCGGTAGTAGATCCCGCTGTGGATGACCCCGCTGTTCCGCCCCGTCTGGTGCCGTGCCGGACCCTGCTCCTTCTCCAGCACCACGACCCGCGTGCCCGGCGCGGCCCGCGTGATCGCATAGGCCGTCGACAGGCCGACGATCCCACCGCCGATCACCAGCACATCACAGTCGTACGAGATCCCGTCCGGACCCAGCTGCCGCACTCGCCCCACCTCCCGCCTCCGATAGTGCACTGCGCCACTGACAATGCGCTTAAACGCGAGAGACGAGGTGGGACCGCAAGGCGCCGCCTGAGGGGCCGCAGGCCCCGATAGGGGCGCGGGGAACTGCGCGACAAGCCACCGACAACCCGCAGCCCCAAACCGACAACAACCCGGCAGACGCGCAGGCACCCACGCTCTAGGCGGGAGCCATGAGCAGCGGCCGAGCCCTCTCCCGCAACTCCACCACCCGCGGCTCGTCCCCGTACGGCTCCAGCCGGTGCAGCAGATCCTTCACGTACTCGGTGGTCCTCGCCGACGAGATGCGCCCGGCGACCTCGACCGCCCGCACACCCTGCTCGCAGGCCGCGTCCAGGTTCCCCGACTCCAGTTCGGCGACCGCGGAGACGACGAGGCGCAGACCGTGCGAGCGCACGAACTCCTCCGTCGGCTTCGACAGCGCCTGTTCGGTGAAGCGGCGCACCTGGCGGGGCGCCTTGAGGTCGCGGTAGCACTCGGCCGCGTCGGCCGCGAACCGGTCGTACGAGTAGAAGCCCAGCCACGACGGATCATTGTCGCCGTCGCGGGCCCGCTCGAGCCAGCCCTCGGCCGACTTCAGGGCCGCGCCGGCCGCCTGGGCGTCCCCCGCGCGCGCGTGGGCCCGCGCTTCGACGAGCCGGAAGAAGCTCATGGTGCGCGCGGTCGCCAGCCCCCGGTTGCGCTCCAGGGCCGCCTGGGCGAGGTCCACGCCCTCGTCGCCGAAGCCGCGGTAGGTGGCCTGCAGCGACATCGACGCCAGGACGTAACCCCCGAGGGGCACGTCGGCGGCCGCGCGGGCGAGTCGTAGGGCCTGGATGTAGTAGCGCTGGGCGGCTTCCTGCTGACCCGTGTCAAAAGCCATCCAGCCCGCGAGGCGGGTGAGTTCCGCGGAGGCTCCGAACAGCGCCCGGCCGACCTCGTCGGAGTACGAGCCGAGCAGCAGCGGCGCCGCCTCGACCCGCAGGCACTCGGGCACCATGGACGAACGCCAGTCGCCGCCTCCGTACTTGGAGTCCCAGCGCCTGGCGTCCTCCGCGGCCTCGCGGAGCTTCTGCACATCGCTGTGGCCGACTTTCAGTGGTGCTCCCGAGCCTTCGGAGGGGCCCGCGTCGCGTGCCACCGAACTGTCGGCCGGGGTTATCAGCCACCGTGAGGCGGGCGTGGCGTACGCGCTCACCGCGAACGATCCGGCGAGCGACTGCCAGATGCCGCCGGAGCCGGCCCGGCGCCCGGCGAGGTCCAGCCGGTACAGCTCCGTCGCCGACTTCACCGCCTGGCCGACGTCCCTGGGGAAGGCGAGGCCCACTTCGGGTGCGGGATCCGCGTCCGCCAGGCCGATCTCGTGGAGCGGCACCGGGCGGCCGAGTTTCTGGCCGATGGCGGCCGCGATGAGGTGCGGCGCGGCGCCCTGCGGCACCATGCCCTTCGACACCCAGCGCGCCACCGACGTCTTGTCGTAGCGAAGAGTCAGTCCTCGCTGGGCGCCAAGATCGTTGACGCGCCGCGCGAGTCCCGCATTGCTGATTCCCGCGAGGGCGAGAACGGCGCCGAGTTTTTCGTTCGGCCCGCGTTGCTCCCTGGACATGCGCCACCCCTCGACACAGACGGCTGCCGCGGCGGCATAGGCACGCGGCATTCGTAAACCCAGCGTAGTTCGCCGCATCCCAAGCGTTAAGGGGCGAAAATCCGGATGGCGGGATTGTGGTCCGCGCGAGAGTACGCAGTGTTGCGGCGTGCTCCCGCTGTGTGGCCGTGCGCCTGTCCGTGCGCTCTTCTCCGGCCACGAGTGGAGCGCTTCGATGGGCCCTGCGTGGGTCGGCCCGCTGTACTGGATCCAGTGGGCTGGGGGACACCGCCGCCTACATCCCCGCGGGCGGCGGACGGTCCGGGAGGCGAACTCGGTCTCCCGGACTACGCGTTGACTGTGCGTTGCGCAGAGCCTGTACGGAGCGTGTTGTGCGTTCTGTCTCTCGCGACCGATTTGGCCGAAAATCGACGGTCCCTCGCGCGGAGAATTACCGCTCCGACCACGTCTCTTGAGGGCGCGTTGGTAGTTTTTGGGGAGCGTTTCGGGGCGCATTCACGTCGCAGCCGCAAGGGCACAGGATTGTGGATTTCCAGATCCGACGGCCGTGATCCCCTTTCCCCGGTTTCTCCGGGCAGGTGTTCGGAGAGGCGTGGCCCGGACGCCGCCCGGGCCCCGACCAGGTGCTGCGAGGACGCCGAACCGGTACCGATTCCCCAAAGATCGGGCACGGATCGGCGCGTTCGCGTTCGCGGAAGCGCATTCCGGCTCGCGCGGGGAGTGCTTCAGGGCGCATTGCGAGATGCGCAAGCCTTCGCACAGTCCCCTCCACACGCTTCCTTCGTGGCAGCATGGTGACCGGTTCGTGCGGTGCACTGGTTGTCCACAGCCTGTGGAGGCAGCGATGCGGTGGTTGGTGGGATGGAGCAGTACCGCCGCTGCGGCACCCCTGATCGGATCCGCGGGCGCCACCGGACTCGACGGCGAGACCGTGCATCCCGTGGGCTCCCAACTCCTGTGGGGCGACCCCGATCCGCTCTGGGCGGTCGGTGACTGGCGCCCCGACGAGGTCCGCGTCGTGCAGACCGACGCCCAGACCCGGATCGCGGTCCTGGGCACCTGTGGCGCGAGTGACGAGGAGCTGAAGGTCGGCCTGTTCGCCGCGCGCGGCGGGGCACTTCGCCACCTCACCGCCTGGTCCGGCAGCTACACGGCCATCGTCCAGGTCGGCCGCCGCGTGACCGTGTGCGGGGATCTCGCGGGCGCCCGCCCGGTGTTCTACACCCCCTGGGCGGGCGGCACGGCGTACGCGACCGCCGCGCTCCCGCTGGCCGACCTCATCGAGGCCAACCTGGACTTCGGGCACCTGGCCGCGCTGCTCGCCGCCCCCGACGTCCCGGCCGCCCTGCACGACTCGACCCCGTACGACGGTGTTCGGCGCATTCCGCCGGGGCACGCGCTCATCCTGCGCGCGGGGGCGCGGGAGATCGCCGGGTACGAGGCCGTCGCCTCCCTCGCCGTCGCCGCGCCGTCCGCCGACCCGGCGAGCGCGGTGGACGCCGTCCGGGACGCCCTCGTGGAGGCCGTGCGCACCCGCCTGGCCGCCCCCAGGCACGTACCCGGAGCGGACATCGACCCCGGCCCGGTCCCCGGCATGGGCCCGGCGGAGCGACGAGCGGCGCGCGGCATGCCCGTACCCGGCATCGGCGCCGACCTCTCCGGTGGCCCGGCCTCCGGAACCCTCGCCCTGCTCGCGGCGGGCCTCCCGGGCGCTCCCGGCACGGTCCTCGGCCACGGCACGGGCGCCGGCGAACGCCTCCTGGCCGTCACCTTCAACGACCTCGCCGTACCGGGCCGTGAGGCCGAACTGGAACGAGCGGGCACCCTGGCGTCCAACCCCCGCCTGCACCACGTGGTGGTGGCGGGCGGCGAGGAGGTCCTCCCGTACGCGGACCTGGACGGCCCCCTCACGGACGAACCGGGCCCGTCCCTGATCACCGCCGCCAGACACCGCGCCCGCCTCGCCTCCGGCAGCGCGGACCACTTCACGGGCTACGGCGCGCGCCAGGTGCTGGACGCCCACCCCGCCCGCCTGGCGGACCTCCTGATGGACCGCAAGAGGCGCCACCTGGTCCGCCCGGTCGCGGCGCTGGCGAAGGCGGACGGCTCCGTCATGGTCCCCGCGCGCGTGTACGCGGCGGCGCGCAAGCTGGCCCGCACCCAGTACCGCCCGGGCGTGGAGGCCCTCGCCGACCGCCTCCTCCAGAAGCGCTTCGAGGAACCCGGCGGCGCGGTCGGCGCGTCCCTCGCCGCGCTCACCTGGGCGAGACCCGGCCCGGCGGCGCGCTGGCTCACGGGCGAGGCACTGGCGGAAGTATCGATTCGCCTCCAGGCCGCCACGAGCCGCCCGATCGTCAGCCCCGGCCAGCGCCCGGGCGACTTCCGCGCGCGTGCGGCCCTCGCCCGCCACGCCGCCGACCTCCGCGTCCTGGAACAGGCCGCCGAGGTCCGCTTCCAGCGCCTGCACGCCCCCTTCCTGGACAACCAGGTCGTACGGGCCTGCCGCGTCCTGCCCGAGGCACTGCGCGTCCAACCGGGCGCCCGCGCGGCCATCCTCCGTACGGTCCTGGAGGGCGCCGGCGTCGCCGACCTCCCACCGGGCTGGGGCGCCCCCTCCCACGCGACCTCCGCCGCCGCGGCCCGCACCGGACTCCGGGTGGCGGCCGACTCCCTGGTGACCCTCTTCGACACCCCGCTGCTCGCCCAGGCGGGCCTGGTGGAAGCGAGGGTCGTCCGCAAGGCACTCCGCGCGGCGGCGGACGGCGAACCCCTCCCCCTGGACGGCCTCGCCGACCTCGTCTCCCTGGAACTGTGGCTCCGCCGCCTCCTGGCCCGCCGAGGCACCTGCTGGACAGGCACCCCCGCCCGCCAACGCGCCGTCCCGGCCGGAATCACCCCCCAACGAGGAGCCCTGGGAGCAGGAGCCTCGGTCTACCGCGCCTGACCCGAGAAGGACTTGTGCTCCGGCGCCGTGCAGCGGCGTCGGTGTCATGTGGCTGTTTCGGTGTCGTGTGGTTGGCCCGGTGCTGTGTGGCTGTTTCGGTGTCGTGTGGTTGGCCCGGTGCTCTGTGGCTGTTTCGGTGTCGTGTGGCTGGCCCGGAGCCCTGCGGCCGGTCCCAGCGCCCTGTCCGGTCCGGCATCCTGCAGCCCGTCCGGCGTTTGAGGACGAGGCCGTTCAGGCCGACACCCCCCCCCCCCCCCCCCCCCCCCCCCCCACTAGGGATAGGACACCGCGGAAAAACACGAACAATCGTAAATTTAGGGGGTTG